>CAYRQC010000277.1:0-3821 GCA_964426265.1 uncultured Phycisphaerales bacterium
AGTCTCGTGCGACCTCGAGCTGTCACTCGGTCTCGAGCTGAAGGGACGCGTCGTCGACGACGCGCGGCTGCCAGTCGCGAATGTCTTCCTCACTTGCTTCGCCGGTCAGTGGTTCGGCCAAGCGCAGTCCAACGACGACGGCCGCTTCGCCGTCGGCAACTGTCCAGCCGCGACTCCGGTGACCGTAAAAGCCGAGGGCGACGGGATCGAGACGCTTCTGCGTAGCGACGTCGATCCGAACGCCGGCGAGCTCGAGCTGGTCGTGCGCCGGACCCTTCCCGCAACGGCACGCATCATCGGCGTCGTCGTCGCCCCTGATGGACATCCGCTCGCCAACGCCAGGGTCAGCGCCGTCAAGGATGTCCCGGAATTCGACGGAACCTGGATTCCGACCGATCCGAAAGGTCGTTTCGACATCGGACCCTGCCCACCGGGCCGCTATCGCGTCACGGTCCGGGGCACCGACTACCCCGAACTCGTCTCCGCCCCGTTCGAAACCGCCGCGAACTCGACGCACGACGTTGGCATCCTCCAACTCGTCGCCGGCGGACACGTGGTCGTCACCTTCCAGGGCAACTGCGCCGACCTCATGACTCGAATCCTCGATGGTTCCGGCGTCTACCGCACGGACCTCGGCTGCGTGGGCGACGCCACCCGCGTCACGAGCCCTGCGCTCGCGTCCGGCGACTACCGACTGTTGATCTACGGGGGCCACGTCGCGGCTCGCACGATTCCGTTCAGGATCCAAGCCCCGAGCGACACGCCGATCGAAATCGAGTTGAAGCGCGGTGTGCGACAGATGCTGGAGATCGAGCCGCCCGCCGGCGTGACGATTCCGGGCGGCGTGACCCTCCGCCTCCTGCGCGCCGGCGAGCTGGCGCTCACCTACGTCATCTCCGTGCCGCGCGACCAGGTCACCCCCCACGAGCTCTGGCTCGCACCCGGCGACTACGCGCTGACCCTCTCCACGGACGGTCACGAAGGCCGCGCCGAGTTCACGGTCGCTGCAGAGGCGGGTCCGACCGTGAGGGTCGAGATGGACTAGGCGGAGCATCCTCCGCCGACATGCTTCCCAGCCCGCGTCACGCTCCCGCTGCACCTACAGCCAGTCGGCGTCGCGTGGGCGGAACGCCTCACCTCCGCGGTGGCCCCGCCACCACCTCGATCGTGACCGCGTCCGTTGTGGCGTCCACCCACCGGACGATCTGCCGCTCGCCGACATCACGATCGCGCGCGTGCGCCCGGATTGTGAGCCGGCCGGCCGGGAGGTGGAAGGCGCACTCGGTGGCGAGCGCCGGCACGTCGAGCACGCGCTCACCGAGATCTCGCTCGTTGATCACGCTCTCATCCACAATCGGCACGCCCGACTCGAGCAGCACCTCCCAACGCACGTCGTCGATCCGCCGGCCGCCGCCATCGAGCGCGATCAGCGTCACGCGCTGCGCGGGCGCACCGACGAGCCATACGTGGCCGTCCTGCGGCAGCTCATCGAGCACCACCCACGCCGGCGCGCGATCGGGCGCGGTAGCGACGATCGCAAGCCGTCCGGCGGGCAGCTCCGCGATCTCGAAGTGGCCGTCCTGGCGAGCGATCGCACTGACGTCAACGCGGGTCGCGCGCGCATCAGCGAGCCGGTGGACCGCGATCGCCGCAAGCGCGAGCGGCACGCCGTCCGCATCCACGACCTCACCGCGCAGCCCGGCGGCAACGGGCGAGAGCGCGAGATCGAGCTCCATGCTCCCTGGCACGCCAGCCACGTCGGGAAGCAGCTCGACCCGCAGCACATCGGAGACGAATCCCTCCTTGCGCGCCGTGAGCACGCAGCGGCCGGAGTAGATGCGCGCGTCGAGCCGACCGGACGCAGGCACCGGCAGCGTAAGGGTCGGCTCGAAAGCTCCCGCGGGCTGCTCGATGGTGAGTGCCGCCTGCACCAGCAGATCGCCGATCGGCGTGCCGTCGGTCGCACGGACGACGCGGATCGCGACCGCGGTGCGCGCGAGCGCCGGCGGAAGGTTCGCGAGGTCGACCACGAGATCGGGCGCAGCTTCGACGTCGGCCGGCACCGGCGCTTGCGCGAGGACGCGATCCGCGAGCAGGAGCGCGAGGTGAGTGAGGCCTGCTTCGCGGAGCTCGATGGAGTACTCGCCGGTATCGAGATCGAGATGACCTCTCGCCCTTCGATTCCGCGGGCGACCGGCCATGGCGTGCTCGGCCGCGAGCACGGCTTGCGGCGGCGCGTCCGACGCGAAGACGACCAGCCGGTCGGGGCTCGAGCCGACATGGATCGTCGGAATCTCGGTCGGCGCCGGTACGAAACGCTCTTCCGCAACCAGCGCCGCGAGATCGCCGAGGTCGCCGCCCTTGACGATGATCCGGCCGCGGAGTTGCACGAGCGGTCGCAGCGTGATGTCGGCGCGCAGCTCGCTCGCATCGAAGGCGGCGAGGATCCCCGAGCTGGTCTCCTGGTGCTCGCGCGTCCGCCGCTTGCCCTCCTCCTTCGCGATCACCTCGAAGTGGCGGTACGGGAGCGCGATCGTCCGGAACGTGCCGCCGTCGTCGGCGTCGAACCAGCCGATCGGGCGGCCCGTCCCCGACTCGAGCGGCATGCCGTCGAGGAACGCGAAGACGTGCAGCTCGACCTCCTCCGCGGGGGTGCCATCGCTGCGCAGCACGCGGCCGAAGAGCGCGACGCCGCGCTCGAGCACGAGGTCGGCTTCGAGCGATTCGCCGGAACGCGGAGCGACCTCGGATCGGAAGGCGACGCCCCGATCGGAGTGGCGCGCGCCGAGCTCGTAGCGCGCGAACGACGACACCGACGCGAACTCGAAGCGCCCTTGTGAGTCGGTGGTGGCGACCGCGCGCTGCGGGTCGGCGCGCAGCGCTGTCCGACGCACGAGCCCGCTGCGCGCCAGAAAACTCTCGCGTGTGGAGTGCTCGACCGCGCCCTGCCGGCCGAGCACGACGATCGCCTCCGCGACGACGGTTCCGCGCTCGTCGCGCACGACGCCGAAGACGCGGGCGGTTGCGATCGCCGGTGGCTCGGCGGATGCCTTCGAGGACGCATCGCCGACGGCAGGCGATGACGGGGCGGGCTCGCTCACTCGTGAGGGCTCTGGCAATGGCGTAGCAGCGGTCGAGTCGACTTCGGCAGAGGTGTCGGCGGTTGCGCGTGCCGACGATGGCGACGTCCTGCGGCCCCGATCGCCACCGCGGGTGAGCGTGACGGCGGCGATCGCCGCGGCGACGAGGCCGACGGCCGCGAGCTTGAGAGTCTTCGACATGAGCAGGCCTCCCACGAGGACAGCCGAGCTGCCGGCGAGACTCGGCGTGGCGATCGGCGGTGGCGTAACGAGCCAGGAAAGCGGCGCGAGCGCGTGCTGCCCCTCGAGGTCGCGCCGGAGCTGCGAAAGTCCGCGCTTCAGCCGCGTCTTCACGGTGTCGACCGGAGCGCCCATGCGCGCCGCGATGGCGCTCGGCGGGAGCCCGTCGAAGAAGCGGAAGAGCAGCGTCGCGCGGTACGGCTCCTCGAGCGCGAGCACGGCGCCAACCACGAGCCGCTGGAGCTGCGCGCGCTCCACGAGCTCGGCCGCCGAAGGTTCGAAGCTGGCCGGCGCGAGCGGCACGCCCGGCGTGCCCGGTTCGCGCTGGCGTCGCTCGCGGAGCGCGAGCTTGCGCGCCACATTGCGCGTGGCGAGCGCAAGCCAGTGACGCAGGTTGCCGGCGTGGCGCGGCGGGTGCTCGAGAGCGACACGCCACGTCTCCTGCGCCACGTCTTCCGCGTCCGCCGCGCCGCTCACCGTGTCCTTCCGGCAGCCGTGCGT
>CAYRQC010000278.1:0-4629 GCA_964426265.1 uncultured Phycisphaerales bacterium
CGTCAGCGTCCGGCTCTCCGTGAGCGCGAGCAGGGCGACGAACAGCAGTCGGAGTCCAAGAATGGCAACGGCTCCCGAATCGAACGTCACTGACAACGGCGCGCCGCGCGGTCCGTTCGGATCATTCTCTCGCACGCAGCACAGCAACGCCGTAGCGTCGTTCTACGCGCATGCGGGGGATCGGTGTACACGCGGAGGTCGTCGCATGGATGGTCTCGTCGCGCTTCTGGTCGCGCCTTTCATCGTGTTGGTTCCAGTGGCTCCGGCGACCGGTCGAGTCCAGGAAGCGAGTGACGGCGCGGCCGTCTCGCCCCGCACGGCGAAGGAAGATTTTTTCGACCGCCTCACCGAGATCATGCGGACGGCACCACCGCCCGAGATCCGGCGGGGCGATCGCTCGCTCACCGGTCGGGTCGTGACCGACCTCGGAGAACCGCTGGCGGGAGTGCTCCTCCGCGCTACCCGCCAGCGGGAACCATCGACCGATCCGTCGCGGGAGGCGTTCGAAGACACACCTCCGACGGAGCCGACGTTCGCCGAAACGATGCGTCGCTGGGGCGACTCCTGGTTCACTTGGCGACGCGACACGCACGAGACCACCACCGCGTCTGACGGGACCTTCGCGTTCACCGACCTCGTCGACGGGCGCTTCGAGCTCCAGGCGTGGCGCGTCGGATTCACGGTCACGCCGCAGGGAGAGTCATCGCCGCGGGCCACCTGGGTCGACGCCGGTGGCGCCGCCGACTTCGTGGCGACGCCCTGCATGGTGCAGACGATCGCGCTCCACATGCCCGATGGCACGGCCCCGGATCGTGCGACGCTTCACCTGCAGCGCTACGGCGATTCGAGCGGCTACGCCTACCAGACCTGGACCACCTCACAACCGTCCGTCCACCTCGCGGCCGGGGATTGGTACGTCACCGCGGCAGTCGGCGGTCAGATCCAGAGCGACTGGTCGCTGCAACGGGCATGGTTCGCGTCGAAGCCGACGCTCGTCACGATCACGCCACCGCTCGCTCCGGAGCCGGTGACGCTCGAGCTCCGCGGAGTTCCCGCGATCGAAGGGACGATCACGATGCCCGCCGGTGAACGACGTTCCTCGGTGAGCGTGTCCGCGGTCGCCCTCGCTCCGGGTCAGGAGGCCGATCTGACACTGCTTGCACCCACGCGCGGACGACGGAGCCGCCGCGGCCACGACGCTTCCACGAACTGGAGCAGCGACCGTGGCACGACGTTTCGCCTCGCTCCAATCGAGCCCGGTCGGTGGTTCGTTGCCGTCATGGGCAGCGATCGGACGACACCGCTCACGACGGCCGAGATCGAGGTCGGCGACACCGTGGTGACCCATGCGTTCACGCTGCCGCCCTCCAAAGTGCGTGACGAGCTACGCGTGCGCGCCTTCGATTCCGACGGCGCACTCCTGCGCAGCTGCACCTTCGAGCTCGCGACGACGAGGACGCACCCGGACGGCCACACCGATCAGGCCGGCTACGGGGGCATCGAAGCGCGCCGAACGCTCGATGGGTCGTTCGCGCTGGCGCGCGAGCGGCTCGGGGCCGACAGCGTGCTCTTCGCGAGACATCCGCGCTTCGGCGTGCGACGGATCGAAGCTCCGCTCGATGCAGAGGAGCTCGTGGTCCGCTTCATGGCACCAGCCGTGCCCGTGCTGCGGCTGGACGACTACACCGAGAACGTCGGCGGCCGCCGCGTCGAGATCGAGCTGGATTGCATGGTCGAACCGGCGTTTGCACCACAGCCGGTGCGCTTCGACTCGACCGCAATCACGGCCGCCGGCACCGTCGAGCTCGGCAAGCTGGAGCCCGGCGCCTATCGGATCCGCCTCTTCGCGGATTCCGATCCCGACGACTCGCGCGCTCGATTCGAAGTGGCCGCGGCGACCTCCGCGCTCACAGCAGGACCATGCACGCTCACGTTGCCCTTCCCGCCACTCAACGCGGTCCTGCTAAAGGTTCCGGCGGGCACCAAGGGGACCTTCCTGTTGACGCCTTCCTCGTGGACGTCCGCGGGCGACGATCGCGCCCGTCGCCATGCCGAGCCCGACGCCGACGGCATGTTCACATTCGCGGACGTTCCCCCGGGTCTCTACGAAGTCCGCGGTCCGCGAAACGAGTTCATGCAGATTGCAGCACCGGCACGCGAAGTCATCGTCTTCGTGGCGCAGAGCGTGAACGCACTGCGAGTGGTGATCGCCGACCCGGACGGTCGCCTGGCCAACGCCAGCCTCGAGACCGGCGACTGGATCGTCGCGATCGATGGCCGCGAGTTCGCGAACCGCGAGGAGCTCGACGGCATCCGTCAGTCCCTTCGCGCCGACGAAGTCACCCTCACCGTCGAACGTGCCGGCGAGCGCTTCGAGATCGTGCTGGCGCGAAGATTGCTTCAGGATGCCGGCGCCGCCGGTGGCTTCTTCAACGACAGCTCGCGCTGAGCTGCGGTGCTTCCTGATCTCGTGCGGCCGCGGCTTCGCTCACAACGGGAGATGTTGGTCCGGTGGCAACGAAGAAACGGAAGCGACCCGTCCCCTCCTTGACCCGCGTCCTGCGCGAGCAGAAGGCGAGCGCCGCGCACGGGCGCACGGAAGAACGGGATGAAGCGCGCGACCACTTGGAGATCCGCGCGCTGCAGCTCGAGCTGCTCCGGATCCAACAGGGGCTCTTCCACTCGCGACAACGTGCAATCCTCGTTTTCGAGGGATTCGACGCCGCCGGCAAGGGTGGTGCGATCCGCCGGCTCACCGAGGCGCTCGATCCACGTGGCGTGCGCGTCCATCCGATCGGCCCGCCCGATCGCGCCGACCAGGAGAAGCACTGGCTCTACCGGTTCTGGGCGCTCCTGCCCCCTCCCGGGACGATCGCCATCTTCGACCGCTCGTGGTACGGGCGCGTGCTCGTCGAGCGCGTGGATGGACTGACGCCGAAGAAGGACTGGAGGGCGTTCGGCGAGATCAACGAGCTCGAGCGGATGCTGACCGACGACGGCATCGACGTGATCAAGCTCTTCCTCGCCATCACGAAGAAGGAGCAGCGGCTGCGCTTCCAGGAGCGGATGAAGGATCCGTACAAGCAGTGGAAGCTCACCGATGGCGATCTCCGTGCGCGCGCGCACTGGTCCGACTACGTCGACGCGGCGGACGAACTGCTCGCGCGGACCGACACGCCGCGCTGCCCGTGGCACGTCGTTCCCGCCGACGACAAGGAGGCGGCGCGCAAGCAGGTGCTGAAGATCGTCGTGCGGCGCGGAGCGCGCCTGCGCGGCTGGATCGAGGAGAAGGCGGAGGAGGACCGGAAGAAGCAGGTGAAGAAGGCAATGCGCCGGCTCGCACGTGAGGGGTGACGCGGAACCGGGCCGCGACTCGGGCACGCGATGTGCCTTGAAGACCGCCATCCCTCACACCTGGAGTCCTGCCATGCTGAAAATGATCGGTGTCCTGGTCGTCGTCGCGGTCCTTGCCGGTGCGCTCGCCTGGTACCAGGGTTGGTTCCACGTCAGCGGGACCAACGCGGACGGCTCGTCGAACGTCACGTTCGGGCTCGACAAGGACAAGGTGAAGAGCGATCTCGGTCGCTCCGAGGACAAGCTCGAGGAGGCGGCAGACGCTCTTGGCGACCGGCTCACCCAATTGAAGGAGCGCGCGACGCACGCGACCGCCGCGAAGAAGGGCGACCTCGACACCCTGATCGACAAGCTCGAGGGCGAGCGCAAGGAGCTCGTCGCGAAGCTCAAGGACCTCAAGGACGCAACGAGCGACCGTGCCAAGACCATCGCCGGTGAGATCCGCGAAAGCATCGACCGGCTCCGCGCGAAGGTCGACCGCGCGATCGACGACCTGAAGAGCTGACCGCGGCGGCGATCACCCTTCGAAAGGAGGGGCGCCAGCTTGTAAGAAGGCAGCGTCGGCTCCCGATCTTGCAACGCGGTCCCCAAAGCGGCAGCGCAACCGGGCCGCGCCTCGATTCCAACGGTGTCCGGATCACGCAGCTCCATGCTGCCCGTCACCGCGATCCGAGGGATTCCACGATGTCGCACGCTGCTGCGTCACTGGTCCACTTCACGCTCGCGGTGGCGGTCCAGCAGAATGCGGCGCCGCCGGCGGGTGTCCTGGTCCTGCACCCGATCGTCGTCGCGAGCAGCGACGGCACCAAGCTCGACGCGGACGAAGGGCGGCTCGCGGTGCCGGAGAACCGCAGGCGCAAGGGCAGCCCTTCGATCGAGCTCGCGTTCGTGCGGGTGAAGAGCAAGGCGTCCAATCCCGGTCTGCCGACGATATTCCTGCAAGGAGGCCCTGGGCAGGCAGCGACGCCGATTGCGCGCGACCCGTCGGCGCTCGCGGAATGGGCGGAGCTGCTGGCGACCGGCGACGTCGTCTTCCTCGATCAACGCGGCGTCGGAGCGAGCACGCCCGCACTGAGTTTCGCGCCGAGCGATCCGCCGGAGCTGCCCTACGCGTTCTTCGCCGACCTCGAGCTCGCCCGTCGGCTCGTGCTCGAAGGGCAGCAGGAACTCCACGACCACTTCGACGAGCTCGGCGTCGAGCTCGAAGCCTACAACCGCGAAGAGAGCGCCGACGACGTCGACGCCGTGCGTGCGGCGCTCGGCGTCGAACGGGTG
>CAYRQC010000279.1:0-9990 GCA_964426265.1 uncultured Phycisphaerales bacterium
GACCGACTCGCTCGCGGGCGCGTCGACGCGCGTGCTCACGCTCGCCGGCGGCCGCGACGACTACGCCGACACCGATCTCGAGCTCGCGGGCGCCTTCACGCTCGAAGCGTGGATCCAGCTCGACGACGGCATCACGAACGCCGATGGGCTGCTCGCCGCGCCGCCCGGCTTCGACTTCAACTTCAGCGACGCGCGCGCGCGGCTCTGGCTGGGACCGGAGCGCGGCGACGTCCTGATCGCGCGCCGGCCGATCGAGGCGGGCCGTTGGACGCACGTGGCACTGACGCGCTCGGCGAGCGGCGTGCTGCGCCTCTATCTCGACGGCGAGCTCGACAACGAGAGCGGAGCGCTGCCGCTCGACACTTTCGCCGGCCTTGACGTCGGGCGCACGACACCCGGCGGCGCGGCCGGCCACTACGCCGAAGTGCGCGTCTGGTCGGTGGAGCGCACGGCGGGCGAGATCGCGCTGGACGCGCGGCGCGCCTTCGACGCCGAGCGGCCGGCCACGCTGCGGCTGCGCATCCCGGGCGATGACGTGCGGCTGTCCGGCGCGGCTGCGATCCGGACCACGCGTGCCGGGCCACCGCTCGCGACGACCGAGGAGCTCGCTGCCGAGCGCGCCCTCTTCGCGCGCTACTCGGTGCTCGCGACGCGCGGCGACATTGCGCGTGGCGACACTGAACCCGGCGCCGTCGCGCGCGGCCGCGCCGTCTTCGAGAAGACCTGCCAGGTGTGCCACAAGCTCGCCGGCCGTGGCGAAAGCGTCGGCCCGCCGCTCGACGGTGCCGGCCTGCGCGGCGTCGATGGGCTGCTCGCCGCGATCCTGCGTCCGAGCGCCGCGGTCGAAGCGGGTTACCGATCGCTCCGCGTCGAGCTCACCGACGGCTCTTCGCTCGAAGGGCTGCTCTCCGCACGGGACGAGACGACGCTCACGCTGCGACCCGGCACCAGCGCCGGCGCACAGCCGCCGCGGCAGCTCGACCGTTCGGCCATCACGCGGATGCGCTGGTCGAAGCTCTCGGTGATGCCGGACGGCCTGCTGCAAGGGCTCCCGGACGAGGAGGCGGGGAGCCTGCTCGCGTTCCTGCTCGCGCAGCGGTGAGCGGACGAGCTTGCTACCGCGGAAAGAGGAGCTCGACGTCGGGACGATCGAGATGGACGCGCAGCACTCGTCGCCGCTCCTCGAGCACGAGCAGAGTCGTCTCGTCGATGGCGGCGAGCAGCATGCGCTCACGGTTTCCTGCGTTCGGCAGGAGCGTGATCGTGGCCTGCGCCAGGTCGAGCCGTCCGATGCACGCGGACCACGCCTTCCTGATCGACGCGGACTCCATCTCGAGCAACTGGGCGCCAACCGGCGTCCGACCCACCTCTCGCATTCGGCAGCAGCGGCCGCCCGGCCAACCCGGGATCGCGAGCGACGTCCGCGCACCCGATTCGGGATCGAGCAGCACCACGCCAGGCCCCGATTCCGACTCGCCGCGCGGCTCCGCGTACGGCCGTACACCACCCTTCACGACCGTCCCACTCCCGACGACCAGCAGCCGCCCATCCGCCACCAACTCACAGATTGTCTCGCGTTCACGGAGTCCGGCGATCGGCGTCCGGGAACTCGTCTCGGGATCGAAACAGATGTAGCGCTGGACGATCGGCGTGCGCTCGAGACTGTAGGCGATCCACGACGGCGAGCGCACCCAATAGACGTCGAGGCTTTCCGGCAACGAATAGCGACGTTCGCGCAATGCGTCATAGATCGTCCAATGGTCGAGCAACGCACCAAAGCCACGGTCGAGTGCCGTGTAGCACGGATACTGCTGACGACATGCGGAGTCAGGAAGCTGGCGCACACCACCGACTCCATCGTCGGTGACCAGCCCTCCATCCTGTAGCCAGACGAGTCGGCCATCGGGAAGGTGAATCGCATTGGTACTTCGCTGCAGCTCTCCACCCAGCCTGCCGCGTGCAGCAAGCAGTTCATCGGTGACGGTCGCGTCGCAACGCTCACCATTCGACAGGTCGAACCAATCGATCTTCGGAGAGCGGCGTTCGGAGCAGGGATCGTGGTCGGCGGCATTCGACGAGACCGCCGCCGAGACGGTCGGTGCCACGATCGCGACGAAGGCCGCGGTCGCTGCACTGCCACGCGCGTCCAGCCCCGGCACGTGCAGCGTCGCCGCCGGTGGGCCGATCTCCCGCCACGAGCCGTCGTCGAGATCGATGAAAAGTGCGTGCAGCGGCGTGTCGCCATCACCCGGCGAGTAGCCCCACGACACCCGCGCATCGTTTTCGAGATCGTGATAGGCGCCAACGACCAGGTGCCGCACATCGCGGCTCACCACGGCGATCGCGGGATCCATGCGAAACGTCACCAGACTCGGGTCGACGCACAGGAACTCCGCGACCCGATGAGCGGTCCACCCATACGCCGGCGTCAGCAGCGCGACCGACGTCACGAGCCCGATCGTCGCCGCTGCGAGCGGCCCGCGCCCGCGTCGGCGACCGCGCACGAAGGAGATCCCGGCGACGAACGGCGCGATCGCGATCACGCCGACGTAGAGCGCGACAAGTTCCGGTCCATGCAATTCCATCCCTGGATAGACCCAGAACATCACTGCACAGGGCGCGAGCAACAATGCGAGCACGAGCACCGCCGCCGGCGCCGCGAGTGTCCCGCGAGGCAGCCAGATCGAGACCACGAAGATCCACGCGGCGATCGGGAAAAGGAGCTCGAGCCCGTTGAACCCTGGTTGCACGAGCCCGGGCCACGCCTGCCCCCCGCGAAGCAACACACTTGCGACCATCGAGCCGAGATAGGCGTAGCCACTCATCGCGATCGCCATCAGCAGCACGAACGCGAGCTTCGCCAGATAGACCGGCAGCAGCCCACCCGGCAGCCGTTGCAGGAAGCGCAGCGTCCCACGCTGCTCCTCGCCTGAAAAGACGTCAGCGAAGAGGGTGAGCGCTGCGATCGCGAGCCCGCCCATCGCCGCGCACGACGGCAGCATCGGATCCTTGCCGAAGCCACCGGGGATCACGCCAATGCCCCACGTCAGCAGCGGCGGCAGACCGATGAAGTAGGCGAGCAGCGACGTCCGGTGGTCGCGCCACTCCTTCCAGACCAAGTTGCGCAGCAACGCGAAGCTCATCGAACGGCCTCCGCGAGTGCATCGCGGAGCCGCTGCGTCGAGCCGCCGGGCTCGTCGTCGGCACTTCCCCGCGCGCTCGATCCGGCAACCGGCTCGGTGATGGCTTCGGTGATCGCCTCGTGCTTCACGATCCGCCCGCCCGCGAGGATCGCCACGCGATCGGCGACGCGGGCGACCACGTCGAGATCGTGGGTCGCCATGAGGACGGTCCGCTCGCCATCGCGCAGCTCGCCGATGACACCGCGCAGGACCTCTTCGCGGACCAGTGGATCGAGGCCGGCGAACGGCTCGTCGAGCAGCAGCAGCCGCGGCCGCGGCGCAAGGGCGGCGGCCAGCATCGCCTTCATCCCCTCGCCGCGGGAGAGTGCCTTGAACGGCGTTGAAACCGGGATTCGGAGGTCTTCCAGCAGCTTCGCGGCGTACCGCACATCCCACGTCGGGTAGTGCGGCCGCAGGAACCGGAAGAGATCGGGGACGGTCATCCAACCGTAGACGTCGGGCTTGTCGGGCACGTAACCGACGGCAGCGCGCAGCCGCCGCTCGTCGCGGCGCGGATCGAGACCGGCCACCGTGAGAGTCCCGCGATCCGCTTCGAGCAGCCCGAGCGCGAGCTTGAAGAGCGTCGACTTGCCGGCGCCGTTCTCGCCGAGCAGGGCCGTGACCTGACCGGGCACGACCTCGAGCTCGAGCCGATCGAGGACTTGCCGCTTGCCGAAGCGCTTCGAGACACCGTGCGCAATGAAGCCGGGCGCGGTTCGCGGGGACTCGCTCATGACTGGCCTCCTCGAGGGTTCGTTGCTGCGGGGTCCACTGACACGAGCGGCACTGCGGGCAGCACCGGCACCGCGGCTGCCTGCTCCACTCGCCCGGCGAGCAGCCGCGGCGGATGCCCCGCTCGCAGCGCCTCGTGCAGCGCCCCCTCAAACGCCGCAAGCGTCGCCGCCCGCCGCCGTGCTCGCGCAATCGCCGGCCCATGCTCGCTCACGAAGACGCCGAGCCCGTTCCGGCCGACGACCACCCCGAGCATCTCGAGGTCGCGTACCGCCTTCGCCGCCGTGTTGGGATTGACGAGGGCCGAAGCCGCGAGTGCCCGCACGCTCGGAAGCTGCGCGCCGGGTGGCAGCTCGCCGCGCGCCATCTCGTCGAGTAGCTGCCGCACAAGCTGCCGCGACGGCGGACAATCGCTGGAGGTGTCGACGCGGTAGCTCATGCCACCGTGCTATCGAGCTAGGACGGTGGTGACCTTGAGTGCTATGGATCGAGAAATCGGTTCGCGGAGTGGGAGGCAAACCCAATGCTCTTCATGATCATCGAGCACTTCCGGAACGGCGACCCCGCGCCGGTCTATCGCCGCTTCCGCGAGCAAGGGCGAATGGCGCCCGCCGGATTGGAGTACCGCGGTAGCTGGGTCACCGCGGATCTCACGCGCTGCTTCCAGGTCATGGAGTGCACCGACCGGACACTGCTCGATCAGTGGATGGCGTGCTGGGAGGATCTCGTTCGTTTCGAAGTGATCCCTGTGATGACCTCGGCGGATGCGGCGTCCGCAGTGGCGCCGCGGTTGTAACCTCGTCGCGAACAGCGGCGAATCAAGGAGAGATCGATGTCGCAGTGTGCGAAGTGTGGATCGAAACGGATCATCGAGGACGGAGTGCTGTTCGACACGACTCGCAACTCTCGGGTCGCGCTGCATGCCGGCTTCCAGAAGGACCCGACTGCGTTGCTCTTCACGGGTGACATGCTGGAGGCGATCCGGGCACCGATCTGCGGCGACTGCGGATTCGTGGAGATCTTCGTGCAGAACGCTCCGCAGCTCTACGCCAGCTATCTCGAAGCACGCTCTGGACGCGGCTGAGCGTCAACGCGGGTCAACACGGCGTTCGCCTCGGCAGGGTCACCTCCCGTAACCGATCGTTCGGAGCATCTCCCATTCGCGCTCCGAGAGTCGGTGAATGCGAGCCCGATGCGCCGCCGTCGCCGCCGAGCGCAACAGCTCGGAGTCGGATGCCGCGGCCGCAGCGATCGCGGCGTCGAGGCCGACCGCCTCCGCAAACGCCGGATCGCGCGCCGCGAGCCGTGCACACGCCACCAACACCCGCCCGCGCACCAGCTCGTTGCGGTGGCCGATCGCCTTGACGAGCAGCGCGATCCCGCGCAAGTCCGGCACGGCCTGGAGCAGCGGCTCGACCACCCGCACGACCTGGTCGGCCGCTCGCGCGCTGCCGGAGTCGAGCAGCGCGGCCAGATGATCGAAACCCCGCACATCCCCGAGCTTGATCTGCGAGGCCGCCGCCATCACACAGACGCTCGGATCCTCGGTGGCCGCGATCATCTCCAGCCGATCGCCATCCTGCGGCCGGCCGGCACTCCCGAGCGCCCACGCCGCCGCGCGCCGCACGTCGACCTCCTCATCACTCAGCGCACCCACCAACAGCTCCGCCGCCGCCGGATCGCCGAACCGCCCGAGCGCGATGACGTATTGCTTGCGGAACTCCGGAAACGGGTTGGTGGTCAGCTCCGCGGCGACGTTCGCAATCTCCTCACTCTTCGTGATGTGGACGAACTCCGGCTGCGGCACGCGGGTCAGCAGATCGTCGAGCGCATAGTCAGTCGTCTCCCGCAGGGTCGCGAAGATCGGCAGGCCAGGATCGGTGCCAAACGCGGAGCTCGCAGCCCAGCTCACCAGTGGATCCTCGTCGAAGAAGAGCTCCCGTTGCAGCGCGGCTCCCTCCTCGCCCGCGGCCTGCGGCTGCATCTGCGCGACGCTCTGGCGCACGAATGGATCGGCATCGCGACCGGCGTCGAGCAGCCGCTCGCAGGCCAACGCATCGCGCCAGAGCGAGGAGGGACGCTGCGGCACCGGTGCGTTGTTCCGATCGTCCAGATTGAGGAGCGCCGACATGACGCTGCGCCGCACTCCCGCCTCCGAGCTCGGGAGGCTGTCGATCAGGTCGGCGATCAGCTCTCCCACCACGACATCCTCGTTGGTCGCGAGCGGTGGCAGCGGCAGTGCCGAGGCGACGATCACGCCACCGTACTCCTCGGCGAACTCCTGCTCGTAGTGCAGCAACCCGTCGGCGCGCGGCGGTCGGTCGAGCTTCTTCAGCGAGGTGATGAAGGTGAGCCCCTCGCGCAGGAGGTGCTGGTTGAACTGGTCGTCCCATGCAAAGAAGGCGTGCTCCGACTGCTCGACGTGGCGATGGAGCTCCAGCCGCTTTCCGATCAGCGCGGGATCGCCTTTGTAGACATGCACCACCTCGACGATCGGGCGATCGGGGCCGGGCGTGCGCTGTAGCGTCCCGATGACTCGGAGCCGCGCGATCAGCTCGGCGCGGGTGACGAGCGCGCGGACGTCGACATTGGGCGGCCAACCGGAGGCCCAGGAGAGCGGGCCCGGAGGGTCGTCGTCACCATCGTTGGCGCTCGATGCGACATCCGCCGGCCGGTCGAGAGTGACGACCACGCCGGCCTTCACGCGCTCGGCAAGGAGCTCCGTCGAGTCGACGGGTGCGGGGAACTCCGAGCTGACCGCGAGCGTCCCCTCATTGCCGCCCGAATTGCTGGCATCGGCGACGCTGTCGCCGGTCGCTTCGCCCTCACCACGAAACAGTTGGACTGCCGCGAATGTCAGCGTCACGAGCGCCACCCCCACCGCTGCCACCGCCGCCACTCGCCGCCACGAGTTCCGGTGGATCACCTGGCGATCCGACGCAGTCAGTACGGCCAGCACCCGGGCATCGAGCCGTGCCGGCGCCTCTTCCTTCGTCCGCCCGATCAGCACCTCGATCTCATCGAACGACTCATTCTCACGATCGCTGCCCTCTGCTCGTCCGCCGCTCATTGCGTCACTCCCTGACCTGCTTCCGCACCTGCTGCTTCACCGGCTCTGCACCCAACCGCATCCGCAGCTTCTGCAGCGCATAGCGGTAGCGCGAAGTCGCCGTGTCGAGCGGGATCGCCAGCGTCTCGGCGATCTCGCGGAACTTGAGCCCGCCGTGCAGATGGAGCGTCACCACTTCCCGCTGCTCGGCGGGCAGCTCGCGCAACGCCGAGCGCACGCGTGTCGCCTCGTCGTCGCCGAGCAGCCGCGGCAGTGGATCGCCGTCGGGCGCCGACACTCGCGCCAACGCACCGTCGCCGTCGGCCGTCACGTGCGCAGTCGCCCGTCGCCTGCCGAGGTCGCGCGCCCGATGGATACACGCCTTCACCAGGTAGCGGCGCGCATCCTCGTGCGTCGGCAGCTCGACTGCCCACGCGACGCCGTGCTCGATGCCGCGTTCGCCGCCGCGCCGTGCCAGCGCCACGAAGACATCGTGCACCACATCCTCCGCCGCATGGCGCTCACCGGTCAGGTGGAGCGCGACGGTGAAGAGATCGTGCTTGAGTTCGTGATAGGTGCGCTCGAGCCAAGCGCCGTCGGCGGCCGATCCCAAAGCGTGAAGCTCCTGCACTGCCCTACCAACGCTCCACGTCGCGCTTTTCGTCTAGCTGTTTTCGCCGATCCCTCGCCGTCTCACCTGCCCGGCCCTCTTCCCGCTCACTCCGCCGGCTCGGTCACCGTGAGGACCTGATCGGCCGCGACCTCGGCGAGATGGCTCACCCGCCCCGACGGCCAGCGCACCTCGACCCTGGTCGCCACCCGCGCCGCACCGAGCCCGAAGCTCGCGGCGAGCTCGCTCTGCGACAAGTACGACTGCGCCGTGTGGATCTCGCGGAGCTGCGTCGTGCCACCCGCCTCGAGGACGACGCGTGCGCCGATCCCATCCCGGTTGCTCTTGGTGCCAACGGTCCGCACGACGAGCCAGTGGCGATCGCCGCGCGGCGAGTCGTTGCGCATCACGACCGCGGCGGCGCGATTGCAGTTGATCGCGACATCCTGGTCACCGTCCCCGTCGAAGTCGGCGAGCGCGAGCCCGCGACCGACGAGCCGCTCTTCCATCGCCGGCCCCGCCTCCGCCGCGAGGCTCTCGAAGAGCCCGCCGCCGCGATTCAAGAAGAAGAGCGGAAGCTGGGCGTAGCCGGCGTGGAGCGTCGCGGCGTGCAGCTTCTCGACGTCGGGCTGGAGATGGCCGTTGACGATCATCCAATCGAGCCGGCCGTCGAGATCGGCATCGAACAGCTCCGTCCCCCAGCCGAGCGGCAAGTAGGTGGCGTCCGCGGTGCCCGCCGACTGTGCCGCATCCTGGAACAGGTGATCGCCCTGCTGCCGGTAGATCCCGTACGGCTCGCGCTCGAAGTAGCTGATCACGAGGTCGAGGCGGCCGTCACCACTCCAATCGCCGACCGCCACGCCCATGCCCGCCTGACTGCGGCCGTCGGCGTTCACGGCGATCCCGGCCTCGAGCGCATGATCGACGAAGTGGCCGGCGCCATCGTTGACCAGCAGGAAGTTCGGGCTGCGATCCGACGCGACCACCAGGTCCTGGTCGTGGTCATCATCGAAGTCACAGAACGCGAGCCCGAGCGTGCGGCCCGATAGCGCGCCGACACCGGATTCGCGCGTGAAGTCGACGAACGTCCCGTCGCCGCGGTTCCGGAACAGCAGGTCGGGCAACGGCTGGTAGTCGCCCGGAGTGCAATAGCGGCGTGCCTTCTGCTCGGGCTTCCCGGCGGGCCAATCCCAGCACTGCTTCGGGCTCGTCTTGGTCGCATCGGCGTAGGCACCGACATAGAGATCGAGCCAGCCATCGTTGTCGACGTCCGCGAACGCACAGACCGCGTCGATGGCATCGGGCCGTCCAGCGACGCCCGCCGCCACCGCCACCTCGACGAAATGGCCCGCACCATCGTTCTGGAAGAGCGCGTTCGCCTCGTCGAAATGGGTGACGTAGAGATCGAGGTCGCCGTCGTTGTCGTAATCGGCAGCACATGCTCCGAGCGAGTAGTGACCGTCCGCGAGCCCCGTCTCCTGCGTGGCGTCGCTGAAGTGGCCGTGCCCGTCGTTGCGGAAGAAAGTGTCCACCGGCGTCGGTCCGACCGGCGAGCTGAAGCACGGGCGTCCAGTCAGGAAGTAGAGATCCTGGTCGCCATCGCGATCGGCATCGAAGAAGACGACTCCGGAGCCGAGCGTCTCGACGATCAGCCAATGCTGATCGCCAAAGCCGTTGTCGTGGTTGAACGTGACGCCCGACTCGGCAGTGGCATCGACGAAGCGCACGGGCGAGGGGCCGTCGCGCGGTGGCAACGCGACCGATCGCGAGGACGTTCGCGAAGCCCGCCTGTCGTCGCTCGGGTCGTCACCGCACGCGGTGGCCGCGAGTGCCGCCACCAGTGACAACGCGATCGCCGGCGCGAGCTGAGAGTGCCGCAGCGCTGTGGCGCACGGCGACCACCACTCACTGAACTCCATGAATTGCGGCCCCGGGATGTTGCGTCGCGAAGATGTACCACTCCTCCAAGGAGTAGGCGACGGGCACGAGCCGTCGGCCTTGGAGTGCCCCGCCGCGAGCGACGCCGCCCGCCTGGAAGAGGCTGTTCGAGCCGATCTCACGCGCGCCACCGTCACTCCTCTCGAACCGCAATGGCTTCCCATCGAGCTCCGCACGGAACGCGGCAGCGAGCCAGGTCCCCGGTTTGTGTAGCACCACGATCGACACGCCGCCGAGCGTGTCATCGACCAGCACACCCGCGGCGTCCAGCATTTTCATCGGGTAGGCACGCGCGTCGCCGTTGACGACGACCCCCAGCACCAGGTCGTTCTCGGGAAGACGCGCATCCGGATGCTGGATCGAGGTGCGCATGTTGGTGCCAAGCCCCGGCGCCCCCGGCGAGTCTTCGCTGCCGTGCCCGGCCCGCTCTGCGGTTTCGCCAAAGGCGACCTGGGTGGTCGGGTGCATCTCCAGCCAAT
>CAYRQC010000280.1:0-4961 GCA_964426265.1 uncultured Phycisphaerales bacterium
GGCCGCTTCCTGGAGCGGCTCGACGTCGAGCCGGCGCAGATCCACATCGACGTCCGCTTCGTCACCACCAGCAATCGCGGCAGCCGCGACCTCTCGTTCGGCTTCGACAACGGGCTCCAGGCATCGCTGAGTGGCGCGTCGCGCACCAGCCGCTTCCCGTTCAACCTGGGACCCGGCTCCTTCTTCGACAACCTGCTTCCCGGTCGCCGCGACGACAACACGACGATCGGCACCGGTGTCACGTCCAGCAACGTCACCCCGGGCGGGCTCGATTTCTCCGCGACCTCGCTGGCGATCCGGCTGCTCAAGGAGGACGAGACCGCCCAGATCGTCCAGGCGCCCACCCTCACCACCGTCGATCATCGCGAGGCGACGATCTTCGTCGGTGAGCAGGTGCCCTATGCCGAGGCGGAGGCCGCTTCGGGCCAGTCGGGCGGCCTGACGCTGACCATCAAGGAAGGCAAGAACTCGCCGGTCGACACCGGCTTCCAACTGCTCGTCATCCCGCACGTCGTGCCGGGCACCAACCGCATCATGATGGCGGTGCTGCCGCAGGCGCGCACGCTGACCGGCACCAGCGATCCCGACCACCCCGGCTTCGACGTCTTCAACATCGCGGCGGGCACGGTCGGCAGCAGCTCGATCCAACTGCCGCGCATCGGCGAGCAGACGGTCGTCACCAACCTGATCCTCGAGAACGGCCAGACCGGGATCGTCGGCGGCCTGGTCCAGCACACGGAGTCGAAGGTCGAGACGAAGGTGCCGTGGCTCGGCGACATCCCGTGGCTCGGCGCGCTGTTCCGCAGCGAGTCGACGTCCGAGGACGAGCGCAAGCTCCTCGTCTTCATCACGCCGTGGATCATCAACACGGCGGAGACGACCGACGACAAGCTGAAGGCCGTGATCGACAGCTATCAGGAGAGTGCCGGCCTCGAATGGGACGCGATGGCCAACGGCCACAGCTGAGAGGCATTCGCGAACCGACCCGCGGTCGCCGTCCGTTCGGCCCGCGTAAGCTGCCGGGATGAGTGAGCCCCGGCCCGAGTTCAAGCGGACGCTGGTGATCGCCAAACGCGGCGAGCTGGCGTGGCTCGGTCATCTCGACCTCGCGCGGGCGGTCGAGCGGGCGCTGCGGCGAGGCGCGTTGCCGCTGCGCTTCACCGAGGGGTTCCACAAGCGGATCAAGATGCGCCTTCCGGAGCCATTGCCGCTCGGCGTCGGCTCGGAGGCGGAGCGGTACGTCGTCTCGTTCGCGCAGCCGGTGACGCCCGCCGCGGTGGTCGCCGCACTCGCGGGTCAGTTTCCACGCGGCATCGTCTTGCGGGATGTGGTCGACGGGTCGCAGCCGGAACCGAAGGACCTCGCCGTCGAGCTCGAGCTGGAGAGCAGCGATCTCCCGCGGCTCGCGGAGGCACTCCACGCGTTGGCTCCGCTCCTGCCAACGATCGGGGGGGCATGGGAGATCGTCGCCCCAGCGGCGGCGAGCAGCGCCGGCAGCCTCGCGATCGTCCGGCTCACGCCGCCGGCCGGCAGCCGCGTTTCGGTCGGGCGCTTCCTCGAGCTGCTGCGCCAGGCAGTGCCGGGCGGGCTCGCGCTCGGCCGGGTCCATCGGCGAGTCGCTTGGCAGCCGGGCGCACCCTCGCTACCATCCTGCGCCCCTTTTGCCCCGGCATAGGGAAGCGCACGACCCCAGCGAAGGTCAGGGAGAGTTCGTCATGTACGCCGTGATCGAGACCGGTGGCCACCAGATCAAGGTGAGCCAGGGCGATGTGATCGAGCTCGAGGGCAAGGACAAGAAGGTCGGCGACGAGGTCTCCTTCGACCGGATCCTGGTGTTGGGTGAGCGATTGGGCACCCCGGTGATCGCCGGCGCGACCGTGACCGGCAAGGTGGTCTTCGCCGGCAAGGGCGAGAAGATCTACATCCAGAAGTACCGCGCCCGGAAGCAGTACCGTCGCCGGACCGGCTTCCGAGCTTCGATCTGCAAGGTGAAGATCACCGGCATCAGCGGCTGAGCCGGACGCGAGCTGCGACGATCCTGAAGCTGACCTCCCGAACCGGACCATTCCGAACCCGAAGATCAACCCGACAACCGACCCGGACACGACGCGCGAGGCTCGACTGACATGGCACACAAGAAGGGGCAAGGCTCCACCCGCAACGGGCGCGACTCGAACCCGCAGTATCGCGGCATCAAGGTCTACGCCGGCCAGGTCGTTGGCACCGGTGCCATCCTGGTGCGCCAGGTGGGCAATCGCATCCATCCGGGCGCGAACGTCGGACAGGGTCGCGACTTCACGCTCTACGCCTTGATGCCAGGCCGCGTGAACTACATCACCGGTCGGCGCGTGATTGTCGAGCCGATCGTCGCGGCTCCGGCGGTTGCCGCCGCACCTGCCGCACCGGATGCGAACATCAACTGACCCCGCGTCCAGTCGCTGACGTTGACGTGACCGGTTGAGACGGCAGCGGTCGAACCACCGAACGGCGCGCGACGTCCGTCGATTCCTGCCGGACGGGCCCGTGGAAGGTCTGCATGCCGTTCCTCGATGAAGTCGAGATCGAGCTGTTCGCTGGCAAGGGCGGCCAAGGAGCCGTCTCGTTCGCTCGCGAGAAGCACATGCCGCGCGGTGGTCCCGACGGCGGCAACGGTGGTCGCGGCGGCAACATCTATCTGGTCGCGTGCACCTCGCGGAACACCTTCGACGACCTGAAGGGACGCCGCCATTTCCGGTCGGGCAAAGGTGGCCCGGGTGAGGCGAACAACCGGCACGGACGGGATGGCGACGATCTCCACATCGAGCTGCCGGTCGGCACCATCGTGCGCGACGCCAAGCGTGGCCACGTGCTGCTCGAGCTGCTCGAGCCCGATCTGCCGGTGCCCTTCCTCAAGGGTGGTCGCGGCGGTCGCGGCAACCACTCGTTCAAGAGTTCCGAGCGGCAGACGCCGCGCATGAGCGAGCCGGGTGAAGAGGGCGAGGTGCGCCGCATCCGCATGGAGCTGCAGCTGCTCGCCGATGCGGGGCTGGTCGGGCTGCCGAACGCCGGCAAGTCGACCTTTCTCGCGACCGTCTCGGCGGCGCGGCCGAAGATCGCGAGCTACCCGTTCACCACGCTTCAGCCGCGCATCGGCGTGGTCGAGAGCGACTTCGAGCAGCTCACCCTGGCCGACCTTCCCGGTCTCATCGAAGGGGCGAGCGATGGCAAGGGGCTCGGCCAGCAGTTCCTGAAGCACGTCGAACGCACCCGCGTGCTGGTCCACCTGGTCGATGCGTCGAGCGGCGACGCCGAGTCGATCGCGCAGGCGTGGCGCACGGTGCGCACCGAGCTCGAGGCGTACGGCGACCGGATCGCGAAGAAGCCGGAGCTGCTGGTGCTCTCGAAGAGCGACGCGCGCGAAGACGCCGTGCCGGTCGCCGAGGTGGCGCGCCTCACGGGTCGCGCGCCGCTGGTGCTGTCGTCGCATGCTCGAACCGGCGTCAACGAGCTGGTCAAGCGCCTCTTTGCGCTCGCCGGCAGCGACGCGCGCGCCGCGCATGGCGAGCCGAACGGGAAGAAAGAGCTGCCTTCCTGAAGGCCGGTCTCGGCGTGCGCTCCGCGCCGTCGCTCAAGCGGCGGTGGCGCGCTGGTCGATCGGGCCGTCGGGGGTTGCCACCACGGCGCCCGGGTCAGGCAGCCGCCTGATCGCCACACCGATCGCCACACCGCCGAATGCCGGAGCGCGCCGATGGAGCTGCTCGACCTGCTCGAGTCGATGGTGGAGCTGGCGGCCCCGGACCTGATCCTGAAGGTGGGCGCGCGACCGACGGTGCGGGTGCGCGGTGGCCTCGTCCAGCTCGCCGAGGAAGAGCTCACGCGCGACTTCATGTTGCGCGTCGTGGCGTCGATGCTGGACGACCGGCGGATGGAGCAGTTCGTCCGCGGCTCCGAGGTCGATCTCGCCTACGAGGTCGCCGGGCTCGCCCGTTTTCGCGTGAACGTCTTCCACCAGCTCGGCATGCCGTCCGTCGTCTTCCGCCACATTCACGCGGACGTGCCGACGTTCGAGCAGCTGAACCTGCCGGTCGAGCAGCTCGCCAAGCTCGCGTCGCTCCGGCGCGGCCTCGTGCTGATGACCGGGGTCGCCGGGTCGGGCAAGTCGACCACGCTCGCCGCGATGGTCGAGTACATGAACCAGCACCAGGGCCGCCACATCATCACGATCGAGGATCCCGTCGAGTTCCTCTTCACCGACAAGAGCTGCGTCATCTCGCAGCGCGAGCTCGGATCGGACAGCCGCGACTGGCCGACCGCACTGAAGCACGCCCTGCGCCAGGCGCCGGACGTCCTGGTGATCGGCGAGATGCGCGATCGCGCCACCGTCGAGGCGGCGCTGAACGCGGCCGAGACCGGCCACCTCGTGCTCTCGACCTTCCACACGATCAACGCCGTGCAGACGGTCGAACGGATCCTCTCCTTCTTCCCCGACTATCAGCACCAGCTCATTCGGCTGCAGCTCTCGATGGTGCTCTCGGGGGTCGTCTCGTTGCGCCTCCTCAACTCGCTCGATGGCCAAGCGCGCATTCCCGCCTGCGAGTTGCTGCTGCCGACACCGACCGTGCGCGAGATGCTGAAGCAAGGCCGCACCGACGAGCTCCCGAAGGCGCTCGCGCAGGACACCTTCTTCGGCACGATGACGTTCGCGCAGAGCCTGCAGAAGCTCTACGCGGACGGGAAGATCGCGATGCAGGACGCGCTCGCGGCGGCGGACAGCGCGGATGAGTTGAAGCTGGCCTTCTCCGGCGTCTCCCGCGGCCTCTAGTCGGACGGGCTGCGAAGGCCCATCTGCTTCGTCGAGGCGCCCATCGCAGTGTCCTGCGGACACAGCTTCGGGACGCCTCTCCTCGCATCTGGGCCTTCTCGCTCCGTCCGACGGCGCGACGTCACGCAGAAGCGCAGAAGCGCAGAAGCGCAGAAGCGCA
>CAYRQC010000281.1:0-2828 GCA_964426265.1 uncultured Phycisphaerales bacterium
GAAGAGGTCGACGCGACCATCGTCGTCGTAGTCGCCGGCGCACGCGCCCTTCACGAAAACCGCGACGTCGACGCCCGCCTGCTTCGCGATGCTGTCGAAGGTGCCGTCGTGGTTGTTCCGGTAGAGCTCACAGGGATGGGGCTCCGCCGCCGACGTCGTCTCGTTCCCGATGAAAAGGTCGACCCAACCGTCGCCATCGAAGTCGGCCCAGGTCGCCGCCTGCGTCGGATGGAAGCTCAGGATCCCGGCCGCTTCGGTCACGTCCTCGAACGTACCGTCACCGAGATTGTGCAGCAGGGAGTTCGGGATGCAGCCCTCCTGCTTCAGCCAGGCGCCGCGCAGGACCAACACGTCGGCGAAACCGTCGTTGTCGTAGTCGGTGTGGATCAGATTGAGCCCGCCAATCTCGCCTTCGAGGCCGGCCTCGCGCGCGCACTCGCGGAAGGTGCCGTCGCCCTGGTTGTGGAAGAGCTTCAGCGGATCGCGGTATCCCTGCGAGGAGAGCATCAGATCGAGCCATCCGTCGCCGTCGAAGTCCTCGGCCGCCGCGCCGCCGGAGATCGCCTTGTTCGCGACACCACACGGCGTGGCGACGTTGGTCCAACGGGGCAGCGGGTAGTCGGAGGCGAAGGAGGCGGGATCGAGCCGCCACTTGGCCGGCACCGCGTCGGGCCAGGTTCCAAGCGTCATGTGGACGACGTTGAGGAGCCAGCGCGAGTCGAGATCGTCCGGCTGCTCGGCGAGCGCCTTCTGGAGCTCGATCGCCGCCTGCTCCGAGCCGCGCCGGTTCTTGTGGACTCCCGCCGCCTCGATCGGCGCCAGGCAAGACGCGCCGTTGCAACACGACACGCAGTTCTCGAGCTCACCGAGTCGCATGTACGCGGTCGCGCGGGCGATCCGGAGCTCGTGCACCAGCTTCGAATCGTGCGGCTCCATCTTCGTCTCGCACGCCGTGGCGCGCTCGAGCTCGGCGACGGCACCATCGGCATCGCCGAGCTTCAGGATCTCCTGGCCGAGCTTCAGCCGTTCCCTCATGAGCTCCGGCCCGTCGCCGGCGCGCGCGAGCTTCGCCTTGGTCTCCTCGACCTCTTCCACGAACTTGTCGGCAAACGCCGACGGGGCGACCTCGTGCGCGAGCTCGTCGAGCCGCTCCGCCATCTTGCGCGTGCCGGCGGCTCGCCATCCGGGCGTTCCGCGCGGAACGTCGCTCTCACCCCCACAACCCGCGACGATCACGAGTCCGAGACATGCGATGCGGCGGTAGTGCATGGTTCTCAGCAACCTCACGGCGGTGTCAGGTCCTTACCGAGCGGCTCCCGCAACCTCCAGTCCGTTCGTTCCGCCCCCCGTCCGCGGCGGCGACGGCGTGGAGATCGGAGTGGCAATCGAGGCTGGGACGGAACGACTCGACCGCAGAGCGCCACGACTCGACTCCGCTCGATTCGTCCCGTTCGGCGGTCTGCACCATCGTGATCCACCGTGGGGCTCCATCGCCACGCGCGCTACTGTCGCGGCCCGCTCGGAACTTTTTTCTGGAGTGCGCATCGCCCGCAGTCCGATGCAGACGATCGGAGAGACCGCACGCACGAGGCGCCACCGCCGGAAGCGAGAAGACCCGAGAGTGGGCGAGCAGCGATTCATCCCCCGATGGCGGCGACGCGGCCGCGCGCTGGTGGCGGCGACCGTGCTGCCCTGCGGCGTCCTTTCATGCATCGCCGTGCTGGCATGCGCAGGCGAGCTCGACTCTTCGATTGGGCGCGCCGGATCGCCGACAGCGAGTCCATCGACGAACTCGACCGCCATCGGCACCGCGCCATCGCTGTTGCAACAATCCACCCGCGAGGCAGTCGCAAAGTCGGCTGGCTGCGTGAGCTGCCACTCGGGCTACGCCGACGTCGACTCCGCCACGGCGGCGACGCAACTGGTCGACGATCTCGACATGCACGCGAGCGGCGCGCTCCATCTCGGCTGCGTCGACTGCCACGGCGGCGACGCGACGGCGACGACGAAGGAGGCGGGCCATCCGCAACCGCGGCTCGCGGCACTCTGGTCGAAGGACGGCAAGCGGTCGGCCGCCAACCCGGAGCGGCCGTTCGCGCAGACGTTGCACGAGGAGCTCGCCTGGATCCGCTTCGTCAATCCGGGCGACCTGCGCGCGGCGCCGCAGAGCTGCGGGACGGCCGGCTGCCACGGCGACGTCGTCACGCGCGTTCGCAGCGGGATGATGGCGCACGGCGCGATGCTCTGGGGCGCGGCTCTCTACAACAACGGAGCCGTTCCATGGAAGGACGCGCGTTTCGGCGAGGCGTACACCGAAGAGGGAATGCCGGCGGAAGTGGTGGCGCGCGGCGTGCCGACGCCAATGCAACAGCACGCGCTCGGCTGGCTGCCGTCCCTCGCTCCGCTCGGCCGCTGGGAGGTGACGCAGCCGGGCAACGTGCTGCGGGTCTTCGAACGCGGGGGGCGCAAGAAGCCGGAGATCGGCATCCCGAACCCGATCGAGCCGCCGGGCGATCCCGAGATCAAGCTCAGCAACCGCGGCTACGGCACGCTCACGCGCACCGACCCGGTCTTCCTCGGCTTGCAGAAGACGCGGCTGCTCGATCCGACGCTGAACTTCCTGGGCACGAACGACCATCCGGGCGACTATCGCTCGAGCGGCTGCACGGCCTGCCACGTGGTCTACGCCAATGATCGCGACCAGTTTCACTCGGGACCGTACGCACAGTTCGGACACGATGGCACGACTCAAACCGGGGATGCCGCTTTGCGGGAAGCGCGGGACAACAAGGAGCCAGGTCATCCGATAAGGCATCAATTCACGCGAG
>CAYRQC010000282.1:0-3237 GCA_964426265.1 uncultured Phycisphaerales bacterium
CGCGAGCAGCTCGACCGCATGGACCGGCGCCTCCTCGAAGTTGACATACGCGCCATCGCGATTGTCCGTCCCCACCGTCTGCGCCGCGGTTTCGGCCACGTGTCCGAGCAGCACGCCCGCGAACACCACCGTCGTCGTCACCATCGATCGATTCATCGGCAAGCTCCTGGGGGAGAAGGCCTCCCGGTTCCCAAGAGCGGTCGACGGCGGAGTTTCTAGGTCGGCGTACCGACCCTGGATCCGTACGGCGGAGAAAACCGCACCCTTTCGAGCCACTCGTCATGGCCCACGTCGATCAGCACGCGGTGCGGCCGGAGGAGTGCTCGTGCCTCCATCGGCGGGAGCGGATCAAGCAGGCGTCCAAGAGCGTTCCATGCAGATTTAATATTCAATTTTAGATCTGCATGGGGTAGCCTGCTGCCCATGCCGTACGTGCATCGACACCTCGCCGTCACACTCCGCAGGGCACTCCAGACCTTTCCGGCCGTCCTCGTGACCGGGCCGCGGCAGGTGGGCAAGACCACGCTGCTCCAACGGGAGCTGGCGCGCACCCATCGATTCGTCTCCTTGGAGCGGCCCGACGTGCGCAGCCGCGCCAAGGGTGACCCGGTCGCTTTTTTCGAGGAAAACCCGCCTCCAGTCATCCTCGATGAGATCCAGTACGTCCCGGAGCTCCTCCATCACGTGAAGGAGCGCATTGACACGTCGCGGCAGCCCGGACAGTGGATTCTCAGCGGCTCCCAGAGCTTCGCGCTGATGCGCGGCGTCACCCAGACGCTTGCTGGCCGAGTGGCCATCCTGACGCTCACGCCGCTGTCGGTTGCCGAAGTCGGCGGTGCGGCGCCGTCGCGCTCGATCGACGACCTCATTCGACGCGTCTTCCCGTCAGGACGCGCTGCCACCGCGACCGACGTCGAGCCGACGGACATCGCCGACTGGCTCCTGCGCAGCGGCTACCCAGAACCGCGGCTGAATCCCACCGTCGATCGGCAGCTCTGGTTCGCGAGCTACGTGCAGACCTATCTCGAACGCGACGTCCGCGATCTGCTCCAGGTCGGCGACCTGCATGACTTCGGCCGTTTCCTGACTCTGGTCGCGGCCAACACTGGACGGCTGCTCAACTTCAGCGACCTCGCGAGAGAGATCGGCGTGACCAGCCCCACGGCGAAGCGCTGGATCTCAGTGCTCGAAGCCAGCCACGTAGTCCGCCTCCTGCGGCCCTACCACCGGAACTTCGGCAAGCGATTGACGAAGGCACCGAAGGTCGTGGTGATCGACGCGGCGCTCGCTGCCTGGCTGGTCGGCTTGCACGAGCGCGACGCCCTCCTGAACGGCCCGAGCTTCGGTCCCCTTTTCGAGACCGCGGTGATCGCCGAGTGGATCAAGGCGTTCCACAACGCCGGCGAGCCCGCCGCGCTGCACTACTGGCGTTCGAGCGCCGGCCCCGACGTCAATCTCGTGGTGGAGCGCAACGGGATCCTCTACGGCATCGAAGCCAAGAGCACCGCCACTCCGACCCCACAGCACGCCGACGCACTCGCGCAGTGGCTGGCGCTCGCCGGTCCCAAAGCGCGCGGCGTCCTCGCCTGCCGCGTTCCGTCGCCCGTCACACTCCGGCCCGGGATCCGCGCGGTGCCGTGGCATCTCGGGTGGTAGGAGGCGACGGCGACGGATGCGACGCAGGCGCCAGCGGTGACGCCGGGAATCGCACCGTGACGCGCGTGCCCGGCGACGCGTCCTCGAGCCCGCACTCCGCGGCATGCACGCGCGCGACCTCGGCGACGATCGACAGGCCGAGACCGGCACCCGACGGCTCGGGCTCCGCGGCCTCGACGCGATAGAAGCGCTCGAATACCCGCTTCCGGTGGCTTTCAGGCACTCCGGGGCCGAAGTCCCGCACGCAGAGCGAAATACCGCCGCGCTCGTCCGTCCCGACGATCACGTCGACCGGTTGGCCGGCCGAGAAGCGCAGCGCGTTGGCGAGCAGGTTGTCCGCCAGCACGCGCAGGAGCCGCGGCTCACCGTGAATCACGGTGGCGGTCCCGTTCGTGAAGCGGACGCGGTCCGCACTCTTGGCCAGCACCGCCGCCGACTCACGCGCGATCGCCAGCAGATCGACCTCCGCGAAAGTGCTTCGCAGCACGCCTTCGTCCATTCGCGCCAGCGTGAGCAGCGCCTGGACGATGGTGCCCATCCGATCGGCCGTGGCCAACACGTCGCCCAGGAACTCGCGGTACTCGGAACTGGAGCGATCGCGTCGCAGCGCGACGTCCGCGGCGTTGCGGATCACCGTGATCGGGTTGCGCAGCTCGTGGGCGGCGTTGGCGGTGAAGCGCGCCTGACGACTTGCGGTGTCGTCGAGCGACACGAAGGTGGCATCGAGGATCGCCGCGAGCTGGTCGACCTCATCGGCGCTGCCGCGTCGCGGCATCGGCGTCAGCGTGCCGATCCGGACGGCGGCGGCCGCGTTGCCGAGCTGCTTCAGCGGCTGGACGAAGCGGCGCGACAGGAAGAGCCCGAACGCCACCACCACCAGCGAGGACAAACCGATGAGCCCGCCGATCAGCCAACCGACGCGCGCGAGCTGCGCCTCGACCGGGGCGAGGCTGTCGCTCACTCGGACCAGGACCTCGAAGCCGGGCTTGGCGGGATCGGACTCATCGTCCTCGCCGGCCGGGATCGCGGGCATGCGCGCGAGCACCGTGCAGAGCCGCCGCGGCGTGGCTCCCGCAACTGTGGTGAAGAGCGCGAACGGTCGCGCCTCGTCTGCGCTGTTCACCGCGGACGACTCCGTCGGCAGCGGGTCGCCCGATGCGTGCAGGAGCTTGCCCTCCGGCCAGGTCGACACCTCGCAGCCACGGCCGGGGATGCCCGTCTCGAGCCGGGCCACCAGCTCGGCCGATCTCCCGAACTCCACTCCGCCGAGGTCTTCGTCCCACTCGCTCAGTCCGGCCAACCCTTCGGCACGTGCCTCGAGCTCCGCGTCGAGCCCGTGGCGGAGCGCCCGGCTGAGACTCGAATAGAGCGTCACCGAGAAGCCGCCGAGCAGCAGCATCGTCAAACCCACGAACCACGCCGTGAGGCTGGCCCGGATGGAGAGCGGTCTCATGGAATCATGGCTCTATGGCTTCACGGCTGTACTGCTTCATATGACCACATGGCCTAGTCGTTTCGTCGTCTCATCGCCTCTCGCCACACAAGACATAGCCCGCGCCGCGTCGGGTGTGCAGTAGCGGA
>CAYRQC010000283.1:0-5740 GCA_964426265.1 uncultured Phycisphaerales bacterium
GAACAGGAGACTGCGAACGACGCGATTCATGAGCTCTACTCTCCGGGGAAAAGGGCCGGGAGTGTACTTCAGGCGGGCATCGGCGTCGGTCGCCGCTCGAAGCGCCCCTTGCTGCGCGCGCTCGCGGTCGCTTCGGCGCGGTCGATCAGCCCTTCGCGGAGCAGCCGCTCGATCGAGTCGTCGAGGCGGTACATCCCCTTTTCGCGGCCGCCCTGCAGCAGGTTCGGGATCTCGTGCGTCCGGCCTTCGCGGATCAGCGCGCGGATCGCCGGCGTCGCGATCAGGAGCTCGGTGGCCGGCACGCGGCCTTGCTGGTCGCTGCGCTTCAACAACGTCTGTGCGAGCACGGCCGCGAGCGACTCGCCGAGCATCGCGCGGGCAACCTCCTGCTCTGCGAGCGGAAAGAGGTCGACGATGCGATCGATCGTCTGCGCGGCGTCGTTGGTGTGCAGCGTCGCGAAGACCAGCATCCCGGTCTCGGCCGCGGTGAGTGCCGCGCGCGTCGTCTCGAGGTCGCGCAGCTCGCCCACCAGCAGGACGTCGGCGTCGGCCCGCAGTGCGTCGAGCACGCCGGTCGCGAAGTCGGGCACGTCGCTCCCGATCGAGCGTTGCTGGATCATCGAACGCTGGCCCTGGTGAAGGAACTCGATCGGGTCCTCGAGCGTCACCAGGTGCTTCATGTAGTGGCGGTTGACCACGTCGAGCAACGCCGCCAACGTCGAGCTCTTGCCCGAGCCGGTCGCGCCCGCGACGAGCACCAGCCCGTGCCGGAAGTGGGCGAGCGCCTCGACCTCCTCCGGGATGCCAAGCTCCTGCAACGACTGGATCTGCGCCGGAATGCGCCGGAAAGTCGCCGCCATGCCGGCGTAGTCACGGAAGAAGTTGACGCGGTAGCGCGTCCCCGACTCGTCGCTGCAGGCGCAGTCGATCTCGCCGTGGGTGGCGAGCGTCTCCTTCTGCGCGCTGTGCAGCACCTCGTCGACCAGTCGCGTCACATCGGCCGGAGCGACGACTCCCGATTCGTCGACCGCCAGCAGCTCGCCATGCACGCGCAGCCGCGGCTTCAGCCCGACGCGCAGGTGGAGGTCGGAGGCTTCGACCAGGTTGGTCTTCTTGAAGAGCGCGGCGAGGTCGATCACGTCAGGTAGCTCCGACCGGGCGCATGAACTGCTCCGGCTCGTTGGCCCGCTCGAGCGCCTCGTCGAGCGCGATCTTCTTCGCCTTCACCAGCGTCTTCAGCGAGTCATCCATCAGGCACATGCCGTCCCGCCGGCCGAGCTGCATGGTGGCCGCGACCTGGTGCATCCGGTCCTCGCGGATCAGGTTCGCGACCGCCGAATTGACGTTCAGCACCTCCGCCGCGAGCACGCGCCCATGGCCGTCGGCCGTCGGCACCAACTGCTGGCAGACGACACAGCGCAGGACGTTCGCCAGCACGGAACGGGCGTGGTCGCGCAAGTGACCCGGGAACTGGTCGAGGATGCGGGCGAGCGTGCGATCGGCGCTGCTCGTGTGCATGGTCGCCAGCACGAGGTGGCCGGTCTCGGCGGCGGTGAGCGCGATCGAGGTGGTCTCGAGATCGCGCATCTCGCCGACCACGATGACGTCGGGATCCTCTCGCAACGCCGCGCGCAGCGCCGACTGGAAGCTCTGCGTGTGCGCCCCGATCTCGCGCTGCGAGAAGAGCGCCTTGTCGCTCGGGTGGACCACCTCGATCGGCTCCTCGATCGTGATGACGTGCACCTTTCGCGACCGGTTGATGAGCTGCAGCAGCGCCGCGAGCGTGGTCGACTTGCCCGAGCCGACCGTGCCGGTCACCAGCACCAGCCCCTGGTCGTAGCGGCAGACGTTCGCGATCTGCGGCGGCAGCCCGAGCGTTTCGAACTCCCACGCGGTGTCGGCGATCGCACGCAGGACGCCGGCGATGCCGCTCGCGTGGTGGAAGAGGTGCAGGCGGAAGCGGCCGGCGACGCGGTCGGTGAGCGAGAGATCGACACTGCGCCCTTGCTCGAGCTTGTCTGCCTCTTCCGCGGAGAGGGCGCCGAGCAGCAGCGCCGCGCACCGCTCCTGCGTGAGCGGCTCGACCGGCAGCTCGCGCAGCGACCCGTTCCAGCGCATGGTCGGCCGCTGGCCCGTCGAGAGGTGGAGATCGGAGGCGCCCAGCTCGCGCGTGACGCGCAGGAACTCGGCGAGCGGCGCGTTCTTCAGTCGCTCGCGCAAGGCGTCGTCGCCGCCGCCGCCTTTGCTCTTCATCGTCTCGAGCTTGCGCTGCTGGACCGTCAGGATGCCGCGCCGCGCCGATTCGCTGAGGATCCCCGCCTCGAGCAGCACTTCGCCGAGCAGCCGGCGCGGCACCTCCTTGCGCTGCGTTTCGAGCGCCTGCTTCAGTTGCTCTTCGGTGAGCAGCCCGAAGTTGACCAGGAGCTGGCCGAGCAAGGAGTGGTGCATGGGGCGTCGCGACCTCATCGGCCGTTGTCGACCGGCCGATCGCGTCGACCCGAGATCGGCGTACCGATCCGGGGTCGCTACGCCGATGTTTTCCGCACCACCGATTGCCGAGTGTGCGGTTTTCTCCGCCGTAGGATCCCCGGATCGGTACGCCGGATGATGCTCGCGGTCAGTCCGTGCGCGCGGCCGCGAGCGTCATCAGGTTGATCGCCGTCGAGTAGATGCGGCCGCCGTTGTCACCCCACGGGTCGACGCCGGGATCGAACGAGCCTCGGGCGTGGCCGCTGTTGCATTGGTGCTGCACGAGCGCGGTCACCACCGCCTCCCGCCAGCTCTTCCAGGGGTTGCCGCCGGCGGCCTTCACCGCAGCGGTGGCGTGGTGCCAGTAGTAGAAGTCGATCGTGCCCCGCTGCTCGTCCCAGCGCGGCGGCTTGGCCGCGATCAGCGCGAGCCCGCGCAGCATCGCCGGCGTCCCCGCGAAGTCGGCGTCTTCGGCGAGTCGGGCATGGAGCATCGCCGCGGTGATCGCTTCGACTACATCGGCGGGCCAGCGGTCCACGTCGTCGGGCTCGCGGGCCGAGAGGCTGCCGCGCTCGTGGTAGCCGGTGCGGCCGTTCACGGGGTCGGTCATCTCGTCGAGGAACTTCAGGCCGTCGTCGATCGTGAGTGCATCGATCGGGGTGCCGCTCTCCATCGCGCTGCTGAGTGCGATCTCGGCCAGGCTCGTGATCGACGAGTCGTTGTCGCCGTCGGGCGGATAGCTGTAGCGCCAGCCTCTGTAGGGATTGCGGGCGCGCGACAGGAAGTCGACAGCCCGTTGCAGGCTTGCCGCAGTCTTCGCGTCGGGAGCGGCGCGCTCGATTTCGGCGAGTGCGAGCGTGCCGAGCACGTGGCCGTACATGAAATGCTGACCGCTCTTCGCTCCGATGCAGCCGTCCTCCGAGTCCTGGATACTCGTGAAAAACTGCGCGGTGCGTGCGGCGGCCGCCTGGAGGAGTCGTCGCGCCTGCGGATCGGGAGCCGCCTCGCTGGCGCGCAGCAGCGCGATGGCCGCGAGGCTGGTGACACCGACATCGTTGAGTGCGCCACCCTTCCCTTGGCATTCACCGCAGGTCTGGTTGAAGCCGTCGGCATCCCAGTAGCCACCCTTGCTCTGGTGAGCGAGCAGCCAGTCGGCGGCGAGCATGATCGCCTTCCCGGCCTGCTGATCGAGGTCGGGCAGGGGCGGCTGCTGCGTGGCAACCACCGGATCATCCGCCGCCGCGCTCTCGTTCGGCACTTGCAGCACGGCGACCAACACCACCGCCCCGAGCGCGAGCGAGCCGCCCGCGAGCTTCGACATCCCGCCGCGCACGACGCGGCTCGTCTCGACCATGCGCATGATCCGGCTCCTCACTTGGGCGGCGTCGCCCGACAACGTGGCCGCGCCCGCCAGCTCGCTGGCTGCGGTGCGCGAGAACTCGACGACCTTCAGGAACGCCTCGGCGCACGCCGAGCGCGCCGGCTTTGGAAACTGCGAGAGCGCCGCGTCATCACACGCCTGCTCGCGCTCGCGGTCGGCGAGCCGGCCGGCGATCCACGGCGCCGGGTGGAAGAACCAGGCGATCCGCACGAGCCGCTGCACGAACGCGGCCCACAAGTCGCCGCGCCGGACGTGCGCCAGCTCGTGCAGCAGCACGAAACGCAGCTCGTCATCGGCGAGCTGGGTGGTGAGCGCCGCCGGCAGCAGGATCGCTGGTCGCAGCAGCCCGACCGTGAGCGGCGTCGGGAGCTCGGCGCTCACGAGCAAGCGGATCCCGCGGTGCAGCGCTTCGTCGGCCACGCGCCGCGTCCGGCCGTACCGCGAGTCGAGCGCGAGCGGCCGCGCCGCCGCGACCACGCGCCGCCAGCGACGCGCGCGCCCCCACCAGTGGCGGAGCGCCGTGGCGACCGCGGCGAGCCACGCGACGAAGAGCAGCGAGCGCAGCGAAGGGCGCAGCACGGCATCGCTCCCGGCGTCGTCGGCTGCGATCGCGGATGAGGTCGTGCTCGAAGGCGCCGCGCCGCGCATCCGCACGGCCGCCGCGAGCAGCGCCGCGAGGCTGCGCTCGTCCACTTGCGAGTGGTCGGCGTCGCCGCGCAGCGAGCCGGCTTGACCGGCGGTTCTCGCCGCCGACTCCGGCGAGTCCATCCACGGCGCTCCCCAACGCTCCACTGCACCGCGCCACGAAAGCGCCCGGAGCGGCTCGGGCAGCACGCCGCCGAGGGGGATCAGCAGCGGCACGATCGCGAGCCACGGCAGTGCCGCACGGAAGTGCGCCGAGGCGCGTCGGCGCGCCCACCACCACACCAGCAGCACCAACGGCAGCACCAGCAGCCCGTCGATCCCGCGCGCGACGACCCAGTCGGTGAACGCAGTCGCCGTGCCCTCGAGCCACGAAAGGAGCGCGTTCATCGCGTTCGCCCCTTCTTCGCGTCGATCAGCTTGCGCAGCTCCCCGAGCTCGTCCTCGGTGAGCTTGCTGCGCTTCACCAGGTGGGCGAGCAGCGGCGCGGTCAGCTCGTCGTGCACGTGGTCGAAGACAGCGTCGAGCGCGCGGCGCAGCGACGGGACCGCCTCCTCGATCGGCTCGTAGAGGAAGCTGTTGCCGACGCGCGTCGCCGCGAGGTGCCCCTTCTCGACCAGCCGCCGCAGCAGCGTCTTCACCGTGCTCGGCTGCCAGCCATGCTCGTCCGCCGCGGCGACGATGTCGCGCGCGGCTGCGCGCCCGAGTCGCCAGACGACCTTCATCACTTTCATCTCGGCGCGCGAGAGCGTCGTGGGTTCCCGCTCGGCCATGCGAAGCTCCTGCTCCTGAAGTCACAGAAATGGCTGAACGGCTACAAATGTAACCGGTTCGATCGGGCGTGCAAGAGCGTACGCTGTGGACTGCGATGAAAGCCGCCGCGCTGATCCCCAACTACGACAACGCACGGACGCTCCCGGATGTCATCGCGCGGACGCTCGCCGTGCTCCCCGACGTCCTCGTGGTCGACGACGGATCGACCGATGGCTCGTGGGAGCACATCGCCGCGTTGGGGTCGCGCATCCGGACGCTCCGCCACCCGGTCAATCTCGGGAAGGGCATGGCGTTGCGCGACGGGTTCGCGGCGCTCGCCGTCGCGGGTTTCAGCCACGCCGCCGCGCTCGACGCTGATGGGCAGCATTTTCCCGAGGACCTGCCGCGGCTCCTCGCGGAAGCGGCAGCCTCCCCCGAGGCGCTCATCATCGGCGAACGCGACATGCGAGGCGCCGGCGCCCCGCGGGCGAGCCG
>CAYRQC010000284.1:0-13831 GCA_964426265.1 uncultured Phycisphaerales bacterium
GGTTGAAGTCGAGCTGGATCGTCGAGAGCTGCCACGGCCGACCGATCGCATCGCGGACCTGGAAGTCGATCTTCGGGCCGTAGAACGCGCCGTCTCCCGGGTTCAGCGTGTACTCCTGGCCGATCCGCTTCAAGGCGGCGAGCAGCAGCGCCTCGGCCTGCTGCCAGACCTCCTCGGATCCGACCGACTTCTCCGGCCGCGTCCCGACGAAGACCTTCGGATCGGTGAGCCCGAGATCACGGTAGATCCGGCGTTGCAGCGTGAAGCAGCGCTCGATCTCGTCGCCGATCATCTCGGGCGCCAGGAAGATGTGGGCGTCGTCCTGCGCGAACGAACGGACGCGCGTGAGCCCCGCGACGACCCCACTGCGCTCGAACCGGTGGAGGCGCCCGAAGTCGGCGAGCCGGAGCGGCAGCTCGCGGTAGCTGCGCACCTTCGCGTCGAACATGAGCATGTGGCCGGGGCAGTTCATCGGCTTCACGCCGAACTCGCGCTCCTCGGCCACCGTGAAGTACATGCTCTCCTTGTAGTTGTCGTAGTGCCCCGAGAGCTTCCAGAGTTCGCTCGAGAAGATCTGCGGGGTCACCACCTCCTGGTAGCCGAACTCCTGGTAGAGGCCGCGGATGTAGCGGATCAGGCCGTTGTAGAGCGTGGCGCCCTTCGGCAGGAAGAACGGGCTGGCCGGCGCGAGCGGATGGAAGAGGAAGAGATTGAGCTCCTTCCCGAGCTTGCGGTGGTCGCGCTTGGCCGCCTCCTCGCGTGCCGCTAGGTGATCGTCGAGCGCCTTCTGGTCGAGGAACGCGGTGCCGTAGATCCGCTGCAGCATCGGCCGCTTCTCGTCGCCCCGCCAATAGGCGCCGGCGATCGAAAGCAGCTTGAAGTGCTTGATCCGTCCGGTCGCAGGGACGTGCGGGCCGGTGCAGAGGTCGGTGAACTCGCCCTGCTTGTAGAAGCTGATCGCCTCGCCCGCCGGAACGCCCTCGATCAGCTCGCGCTTGAACGGATCGTGGCGCTCGTCGGCCCAGGCGAGCGCTTGCGCGGCGGGCAGCTCGAAGCGCTCGACGGTGAGGTCCTCGCCGGCCGCCTTGCGCATCGCCGCCTCGATCGTCGCGAGATCTTCCGGCTCGAGCTGCCGAGGCAGCAACATGTCGTAGTAGAAGCCGTTCTCGATCACCGGCCCGACGCCGAACTTCGCCTCCGGGAAGAGGCGCTTCACCGCCTGCGCGAGCAGGTGAGCGCACGAGTGGCGCACCACCTCCTGTGACTCCGCATCGGCTTCGGTCACGAAGCGAACGGTGGCGTCGCGATCAAGGTTGCGCTGGAGATCCAGCGTCGTACCGTCGACGATCGCGGCAATCGCCTTCTTGCCGAGCGAGATCGCGATGCTCTTCGCCAGCGCGCCGAGGTTGATCCCCTTCGGCGGTTCGAGCACCTTGCCGTCGGGCAAGGTCACGCGGATCGTGTCAGCCATGGACAGTGCCTCTCGTATTCCAGTTCCAGCGGCGAACGGCGACGTCAGCTCGCCGGAGGCGCGTCGAACCTGATCTTGAGGTCGCGAAGCTGCCGCTCGTCCACCAGCGTCGGCGCGCCGGTCATCAGGCAGGTCGCCGAGGCGGTCTTCGGGAAGGCGATCACCTCGCGGATGTTGTCGGCTTCGAGCAGCAGTGCAATCAGCCGGTCGAGGCCGATGCCGATCCCACCGTGCGGCGGCGCGCCGTACTCGAATGCGGCGAGCATGAAGCCGAACTTGCGCTGCGCCGTCTCGGCGGAGACTCCCACCGCCTCGAAGACGCGCTGCTGCAACTCCCGGTCGTGGATGCGGATCGAGCCGGAGCCCAGCTCCCAGCCGTTCATCACCAGGTCGTAGGCGCGCGCCCGCACCTTGCCCGGCTCCTTCGTCAGTTGGCCGGGGTACTCCTCGACCGGGGTGGTGAACGGATGGTGGGCGGCCTTCCACGTCTGCGTGTCGTCATCGAACTCGAAGAGCGGGAACTCGACCACCCAGCAGGGAGCGAGCTCCCCTTTCTTCACGCCGCCGAAGCGCTCGCCGAGGGCGCGGCGCACCTCGGCCAACGAGGCGCACGCGACCTTCTCACGATCAGCGACGAAGAGCAGCAGATCAGCCGGCCGCGCCGCGAGCTTCGCGAGGATCGCGCCACCCGCCGCATCTTCGAGCCCCTTGGCAACGCCGCCGCTCGGCTTTCCGCCCCCATCGAGCTTGGTCCAGGCGAGCCCTTTCGCCCCCAGCTCCTTGGCCTTCGCCTCGAGTGCCTCGATCTCCTTGCGCGAGAGCGCCTCCCCGCCGGGCACCCGCAGGCCCCGCAGCACGCCCCCGCCGTCGACCGCACCGCGGAAGATCCGGAAGCTGCTCGCCTTCGCCTCTGCGGTCACGTCCTCGATCAAGAGCGAGTTCCGGAGATCGGGCTTGTCGCAGCCGTAGCTCACCATCGACTCCCGATGGGTGATCCTCGGGAACGGCGGGCGGACTGCCATTGCGGTGGTCTCCGCAATCGCGTGGGCGATCGCCGACTCGACGGTGGCGAAGAGCACCTCCTCATCGGGGAAGCTCATCTCGAGGTCGAGCTGCGTGAACTCCGGCTGCCGGTCGGCGCGCAGGTCCTCGTCCCGCATGCAGCGCGCGATCTGGAAGTAGCGGTCGTAGCCGGCGACCATCAGGAGCTGCTTGAAGATCTGCGGGGACTGCGGCAACGCGTAGCAGTGGCCGGGATAGAGGCGGCTCGGGACGAAGTACTCGCGCGCCCCTTCGGGGGTTGCCTTGGTCAGGAGCGGCGTCTCGATCTCGACGAAGTCCTGATGCGTGAAGTCGTTGCGGATCGCCTGGATGAAGCGGTGGCGAAACATCAGGTTCCGCTGCATCACCGGTCGCCGCAGGTCGAGGTAGCGGTACTCGAGCCGCACCTCCTCGGAGATCTTCGCCTCATCGCGGATCTCGAACGGCGGCGTCTTCGAGCGATTCAGGATCTCGAGCCGCTCGGCGACCAGCTCCACCGCCCCGGTGGCGCGCTCGGCGTTGACGTTTTCCGGAGGTCGTCCGCGCACCAGCCCACTGATCGCGACCACGTCCTCGGGCCGCAACGACTGCGCGGCGGCGAGCAGCTTGCCGTCGCCATCACCGAAGAAAACCTGGGTCACGCCGTAGCGATCGCGCAGATCGACGAAGACGAAGTGGGCGTGATCGCGCGCGGTGTGGACCCAACCGTTCAGGACAACCTGCGCACCGACGTGGTCAGCGCGCAGCTCCCCGCACGTGTGGGTGCGCCGCGTGAACGCGCTGCCGCCCTGACTCATCTCCCCGCTCCTTGGCCGCGAAAGGGGCGAGAGCATAGCGCTCGACGAAGAGCCACTTTTGAGCAACGGTGCCTGCGAATGCTCCGTTGCGCGAGCGATCAGCGATGCGGCGCGTTCACTCGACGCCGGCGAGTGTCGCCGTACTCAGCCGGGCGACCGCGCGGCGCAAGGCCGCCTCGGCCCGGAGCCGGTCGATGTCCGTGCCGTGCGATCGCATCCGCTCCTTGGCGCGCAGCTTCGCCTTCTCGGCGCGGCTGACGTCGATCTGCGACCGCGCGTTGCAGAAGTCGACCAGGAGCCGGACGCCGCTGCCGCGTACCTCGACGAACCCTTCACCGGCGGCGAACGCGAGCTCCTTGCCGCTCTCGTTGCTCACCCGGACGATGCCGGCCTCGACCACGGCAAGGAGCGGCGCGTGGCGCGCCAGGATCCCGAAGCTGCCGTCTTTCCCAGACAGCCGCACCGACGTGACGCGTCCACGGAACGCCGAGCCGTCGGGCGTGATCACCTCGAAGTCGAATGCCGGGTGGGCCATGAAAGTGAATCCTGGTCAGCGCCGCGCGGGCGGGAAAGGGCCGTGCGCGGCCTCACGCCTTCGCGGCGAACTTCTTCGCGTTCTCGTGGACCTCTTCGATCGCACCGGCCATGTAGAAGGCCTGCTCCGGCAGGTGGTCGCACTTGCCGTCGATGATCTCGAGGAACGAGCGGACGGTGTCCTCGCGCTTGACGTAGCGACCGGGGGCACCGGTGAACTGCTCGGCGACGAAGAAGGGCTGCGACATGAAGCGCTGCATCTTGCGCGCGCGCTGGACGGTCAGGCGGTCGTCGTCGGAGAGCTCCTCCATGCCGAGGATCGCGATGATGTCCTTGAGGTCGTTGTAGCGCTGGAGCGTCTCCTGCACGCGGCGCGCGAGCTCGTAGTGCGCCTGCCCGACGTACTGCGCGTCGAGCATGCGCGAGGTCGAGCGCAGCGGATCGACGGCCGGGTAGATGCCGAGCTCGGCGATTGACCGCTCGAGGCGGATCGTCGAGTCGAGGTGGGTGAAGGTCGCGACCGGCGCCGGATCGGTGTAGTCGTCGGCCGGGACGTAGATCGCCTGCAGCGAGGTGATCGCCCCCTTGCGAGTCGAGGTGATCCGCTCCTGCAAGGCGCCCATCTCCGACGCCATCGTCGGCTGGTAACCGACAGCGCTCGGCATGCGTCCGAGCAGCGCCGACACCTCGGAACCGGCCTGCACGAAGCGGAAGATGTTGTCGACGAAGAGCAGCACGTCCTGCCCCTTCACGTCGCGGAAGTACTCGCACATGGTGAGTGCCGTGAGCGCAACGCGCAGGCGTGCCCCCGGCGGCTCGTTCATCTGGCCGAAGATCAGGCAGGTCTTGGCGAGAACACCCGACTCCGACATCTCGAGGTAGAGGTCATTGCCTTCGCGAGTGCGCTCGCCGACGCCGGCGAACGCGGAGTAGCCACCGTGCTCGGTCGCGATGGCGTGGATCAGCTCCTGGATCAGCACCGTCTTGCCGACGCCCGCGCCCCCGAAGAGGCCGATCTTGCCACCCTTCGCAAACGGACAGAGCAGGTCGATGACCTTGATCCCCGTCTCGAAGATCTCCGAGACCGGCATCTGGTCCTCGAAGGTCGGCGCCGGTCGGTGGATCGGCATGAACTCGGTCGCGTTGACCGGCCCCTTGCCGTCGATCGCCTCACCGAGCAGGTTGAAGAGCCGACCGAGGCACGGCTCCCCCACCGGGATGGTGATCGGCGCACCGGTGTCGACCACCTCCATGCCACGGACGATGCCGTCGGTCGACGCCATCGACACGCAGCGCACGGTCTCGTTGCCCAAGTGCGCCGCCACCTCGAAGGTCAGCTTGAGGTTGCGCACCGGGTCGTCGAGCTTGAGTGCGTTGTAGATCGCCGGCAGCCGGCCCGCCGCGAACTTCACGTCCACGACCGGTCCGACGATCTCGAGAACCGAGCCCTTGTTCGTTCCACCGTTCATCGCTGACTCCGATCCACCGTCCCTGAATCCAATCGAACCGGACCACCATCGCAGCCGCTCATGCAAGTGCCTCGGCGCCGCCGACAATGTCGAGCAGCTCCTTGGTGATCGTCTCCTGACGCGCGCGGTTGTACTTGCGCGTCAGCGTCGAAATCATGTCGCCGGCAGCATCGGTCGCCGCCTTCATCGCAATCCGCCGCGCCGCCTGCTCCGAGGCCATCGAGTCGAGCATCGCCGCGAAGACACGCATCGCGAGACTCTTGGGCATGAGAACGTCCTGCAGCTCCTGCGGCGACGGTTCGAGCAGGATCAGCCCCCGCGCCGCACCGGCGCCGGCCGCGCCACTCTTTGCGGAGCTCGTGGCGGTGCCCGTCACAGCGCTGCCACCGGCCGTCCCCACCTTCGAACTACCGGCTCCGGCGGGCGGCGCATCCGCCGCGATCGGGAGCAGCCGATCGATGGTCGTCACCTGGCGGCCGACCGTGATGAAGCGCGTGAAGACGACGTAGACCTCATCGACGCCGCTGCCGCCTTCGCCGCCCGCGAGGAACCGCTCCGTCAGCTCGCGCGCGATCTCGCGAGCCCGCCGGAAGCTCAGCTTCTCGACCTCGTCGGGGTAGGCGACCTTGATCGGGAGGCGGCGCGCGTAGTGCATCCGCGCCTTCTTGCCGATCGTGCAAAGGTCGAGCTCCTGCTCCTTCTTGTCCGCAAGGAACGTCGAGACCTTGCGGAAGAGGTTCGCGTTGTAGGCACCGCACAGCCCGCGATCAGATCCGATGACCACGAGCGCGATCCGCTTCACCTTCTCCCGTACCTGCATCAGCGGCGAGACGACCGCCGCCCCGCCCGCGGCGAGCAGCGCACTGAAGCTCTTCAGCGCGTCGGCGTAGGGACGTGCCCCTTCGGCCTTCGTCTGCATGCGACGAAGCCGCGTCGTCGCGACCATCTCCATCGCCCGCGTGATCTTCTGGATCGAGGAGACGCTGCGGATGCGTCGCCTCAGCTCTTTCATTCCCTGTGCCATCGCCGAACTCCCGGGCCTGGTTCAACTTCTTTCAGTGAGCCCAGCCTCAGCTGGTCCGGAAGCCCTGCTTGAACTCGGCGATCGCCTGATCGAGCTGCGCCTTGACGTCGTCGGCGAGCTTCCGCTCGTCCCGGATGCGCTGGAAGACCGCCGGATAGCGGTCCTCCACGAAGCGATGCAGCCCCTTCTCGAACGCCCCCACCGACGCGGTCGGAAAGCTGTCGAGCGCGCCGCTCGAGCCGGCGTAGACCGACACCACCTGCCGCTCCATCGCCATCGGCTGGTATTGACCCTGCTTCAAGAGCTCGGTGAGCCGCTCGCCGCGCGTGAGCTGCGCCTGCGTCGCCGCGTCGAGGTCCGACCCGAACTGCGCGAACGCCGCGAGCGCGCGGTACTGCGCCAGCCCGATGCGCAGCCCGCCCGAGACCTTCTTCATCGCCGCCGTCTGCGCCGAGCCGCCGACGCGCGACACCGAGATGCCGACGTTCACGGCCGGTCGCATGCCGGAGTTGAAGAGGTCGGTCTCGAGGAAGATCTGGCCGTCGGTGATCGAGATGACGTTGGTCGGGATGTAGGCCGAGACGTCGCCATCCTGCGTCTCGACGATCGGCAGCGCCGTCAGCGAGCCGCCGCCCTTCTTGAACTGCGGGTTCAACTTCGGCGCGTCGACGTTGATCTTCGCGGCGCGCTCGAGCAGGCGGCTGTGCAGGTTGAAGATGTCGCCCGGGAACGCCTCGCGCCCAGGCGGCCGGCGCAGCAACAGCGAGACCTGGCGCCATGCCGTCGCGTGCTTGTAGATGTCGTCGTAGATGACCAGGACGTGCTTGCCTTCGTCGCGGAAGCGCTCGCCCATCGCGCAGCCCGAGAAGGGGGCGAGGAACTGCATCGACGCCTGGTCGGACGCCGGCGCGTTGACGACGATGCACTTGTCCATCACGCCGCCCTGCTCGAGCGTGCGGACGACCGACTTGACGGTCGACATCTTCTGGCCGATCGCGACGTAGATGCAGATCACGTCGCTGGTCTTCTGGTTCAGCATCGCGTCGACGCAGATCGCGGTCTTGCCGGTCTGGCGGTCGCCGATGATCAGCTCGCGCTGGCCGCGGCCGATCGGGATCATGGCGTCGATCGCCTTGATGCCGGTCATCATCGGCTCTTTGACCGGCTGGCGCTCGACGACGTTGGGCGCGCGCCCCTCGCACGGGTACCAGTCATCCTTCGCGACGTCGATCGGCCCCTTGCCATCGACCGGCTGGCCGAGCGCGTTGACGACGCGCCCGAGCATCTTGTCGCCGGTCGGGACCGAGATCAGCCGCCCGGTCGTGCGGACCTCGTCGCCTTCCTTGATCTTCGTCTCGGCGCCGAAGAGCACCGCGCCGACGTTGTCCTCTTCGAGGTTGAGAGCCATCCCGAACACGCCGTTCGGGAACTCGAGAATCTCGCTCATCATGCACTTGTCGAGACCGTGGATGCGCGCCACGCCGTCGCCGACCGACAGCACGGTGCCGACGTTCTCGACCTTGAGCGAGGCGCGGTAGTTCTTGAGCTCGCGCTTCAGGACTTCGGTCACTTCAGCCGGTTTCAGGTCCATCGACGATTTCCTGTAGAGCAGTCGTTCCGTGAATCAGTCGAACGGCGAATCAGGCGAGCTTGGGAAGTGTGACCCGCAGCAGCTCATCGCGGAGCTCGGCGAGACGGCGCTTCGCCGACCCGTCGAGCAGCAGCGAGCCCACCTTCACCCGCATGCCTCCGATGAGCGAGCCATCCACCGTCTCGTTCAGCGTGATCTTCTTCTGCGTCAAGTCGCCGAGTCGCGCCACCAGGGCCGCGCGTGACTCGGCATCGAGCGGCGCCGCGGAGACGACATCGGCCACCGCTGCGCCGCGGTGCTCGTTACCCATCGCCCCCAGCTCCTCCGCAGCGACCAGGAGCACGCGCTCGCGGCCACGATCGACCAGCAGCCCCGCGAAGTCGCGCGTCAGCGGCCGACTGGCATCGACCAGCAGCCGCTCGACCACGGCCCGCTTCGCCGGCTTGTCGGCCCGCGGGTCGAGCAGCGCCGCCATCGCGGCCGGCTCGCGCGCCAGCTTCGCCAGCAGCCGCTCGAGATCGTGGAGGACGTTGCCGACGTCACCTTGCTCGAGCGCCAGCTCGAACAAGGCACGCACGTAGCGTCGCGCGATGGTTCGTTCGGTCACGAGTGGGTTCCGTGTCTCGGTGGTCTCAGTTGCGCTTCATCAGGTCGATCGCCTCGCGCGCCAGCCGACGGTTGTCGTCCTGCCCGACGTTGCGACCCAGCACCGTGCCCGCCACGTCGAGCGCGAGGTCGACGGCCTGCACGCGCATCTCCTCGACCGCCTGCTGGGTGGCGAGCGTGATCTCTTCGCGCGCCCGCGCGAGCAGCCGATCGGCCTGCGCGCGCGCCTCCGCCTCCAGCTCCTTGCCGAGCTTCTCGCCGCGCGCGCGCGTCTCCTCGACGATCTGGTCCGCCTTGACGAAGGCTTCCTTGAGCTTCGCCTCGGTCTCGGCGGCCGCCCGCTTCGCCTCGGCCTCGGCGCGCTCCGCCTTCGAGACCCCGTCCTCGATCGCCTTCTCCCTCGCCTCGAGCGCCCGGATCAACGGCCCCCAGGCGACCTTGGAAAGGATGAAGACGACCACGCCGAAGACGACCCAGGTCCAGATCAGCGTCCCGGGGTCGTACTTCAGCGGGTCCCACTCGGCGAGTAGCGAGACGGGAGGTGGCGAAACGGAAAAAGCGCTCATGCCAGTGCTCCGCGCGCCCGCCCTGAAAGGCGAGCCCGACGCTGCGATCGGTCCGTGCTCAAAGGTCCAACGCCCGGCGAGTCGCGACTCGGCGGTCCGAGCCGCGAGTCACCGCCGATCACAACACGATCGCGAGGATGCAGGTGATGACGGCGATCAGGGTCGCGCCTTCGATGAGGACCGCCCCGAGGAGCATCCCCTTCTGGATCTCACCCGCCGCTTCCGGCTGGCGGGAGATTCCCTCCATCGCGGCCGCCGCAAGGCGCCCGATGCCGAAGGCACCGCCAATGATGCAGAGTCCGGCGCCCACCGCCGCCATGCCTTTGTTGAAGCCGAAGTCGAACGCGGTCTTCGTCGCGTCCTCTGCCAACGTCACCAACGAAACGAGCAGATCCATCTCGAGTGTCTCCGTTTGCCTGCGCTCCTGACGGAGCTGCCGCAAGCCCATGAACCACGCCGACGTGCCGTCCGCTCAGTGCTCTGGATGGACGGCCGCGCCGACGAAGAGGATTGAAAGATACGTGAAAACGTACGCCTGGATGAACGCCACCAACAGCTCGAGGAACATCAGGAACACGTTGAACCCGACGCCCACCGCGCCGACGACATAGCTCTGGAACAGGTAGATCAGGCCGTAGATCGTCAGCATCGCGAGGTGGCCACCCAGCATGTTCGCGAAGAGACGGGCAGTGAGGGCGACCGGCTTGATGATGAGCCCGAGCACCTCGATCGGGTAGATGATCAGCAGGATGGCGACGCGCATCCCCTTCATGCTCGGCGTGTCGCCAAGATGGATCGGCGGCGCGAGGCCAACCAGGTAGTGACCGAGCCCCCGCTCCTTGATGCCGCCATAGAGGATGGCGGTGAACGTCGTGAGCGCGAGTCCACCAGTCACCCAGAAGTTCGCCGTGGCGGTGGTCGGGAAGTGCAGCGACCGGAAGAAATCGAAGTTCGGCAGGATGCCGAACAGGTTCATCACCAGGATCATGAAGAACTGGGTCAGGAAGAGCGGAAGGAACTGGCGCCCGTGGTGCTTGCCGATGTTGGCATAGACCATGTCGTTCTTGACGAACGAGACCAGCACCTCGACGCAGTTCTCGAGCGCGCCCTTGGGCAGGACGTGGAGGGCGCGCCGCCGAGCCACCCACCCGAAGACGAGGGCCACGATCCCGGCCGCCACCAGCAGCGCGAGGTTGTGATTCGTGAAGTAGAACGGGATCGGACCGACCGAGGCGTACGGCGCGTGCGAATAGGGATGAGCGAAGAGGTGCTCGTAGATCCCCTTCATCATCTCGGAGGCGCTCTGCGGCCCGGCGGCGGTCGCCGCAGCGGTCGCATGGTCGGTCGCGGATTCGACGACCGGGTGGCTCGCCGCATCGACGGCCTGGCCGATGCCGAGGAGCGCCATCGCAGCCTGGATCACCCGTTCGTCTCCCGTCGCCGGAACCGTCGACACCCTTGGATCATCGCCGCCGCGAAGTAAGCCGCACCAACCGTGAAAACCAGCGCGACGCGGTGCTCCATCTCGCTGGTCACCAGGCCCAGCACCAGGAAGATCGTGAGGAAGAATCGCAACCCAATCGCGGCGAGCTGCGCCTTGGGTCCATCCAAGCGCAAGCCGCGCGCCACCGCCGGTCGCGCCAAGAAAAAGAGCGCCACCGTCAACAGCGCAATTCCAGTCACCTGGACCAAGCGATTCATGCCTTCCTGTCGTCGTCGTTTTCTTGCCGGCGCTCCGCGCGATCGAATGCGGCGATCGTCCGCACCACGAAGACGATGCCCACCGCGCCGCCGCAGAGCCCCAGCCCGAGCGTCGCGACGATCGGTCGCCAGCCCAACGCGTGGTCGATCCACGCGCCCGCCAGCAGACCGGCCGCGACGGCGATGGCGAACCCGGTTCCGAGCACGCTCGCCACGGCGAACCCGCGGGAGAGCCTGGCAAACGGGCTCCGCTTCGGCATCGCTCCCCTCTCCGGTTGGTGCCGCACGACCGGGCGGGCGTCCAGCTCGCCGCGCCCCACGGTTCCGCCGAAAAGAAGGGGCGGGACGATACCGGGGCGCCCGGCGCGTTCAAACGCCGCAACCGCCCCACCGCCGGCAAGCCCTTCTCATGGGGCGCTCGCGACGGAAAACTTCGGAACCCGCCCTTCATCGGTTCTTACAGGTGTTCGTACCGGTTCTCGAGCTGCTTGTGAGCCAACCTTGATGGACGACCTCGACCTCCCGACGCTCGAGCTGGCCCGCGCCGGCGACCTGGAGGCGTTTCGTTCGTTCGTGCAAGCCTACGAGCGGCCGATCCACCACACCGTCTGGCGGCTGGTCGGAACGCGTTTCGCCGCCGAGGTCGAGGACATCGCGCAGGACATCTTCATCAAGCTCTTCCGCGCGCTGCCGCAGTTCGACCCGCTGCGCGGCACCAAGCTCTCGTCGTGGGTCTTCACCTTCGTCAAGAACTACTGCTTCGACGTCTTGAAGCGTCGCCGCCTGCCCACGATCTCGCTCGATGCCGGGGAGGAAGGCGGGACGCTGCCGATCGCCGGCCGCAGCCGCTCCCCGCGCGACGAGCTCTCGACCCGCGAGATCCAGGACGCCATCGCGCGCGCGGTCGACCTGTTGCCGCGCGAGCAGAAGCTCGCCTTCGTGCTGCGCGAGTACGAAGGGCTCCACTACGCCGAGATCGCCGAGATCTCCTGCTGCTCCGAAGGAACCATCAAGTCGCGCATCCATCGCGCGAAGGAGGCGCTCCGATTCAGGTTGCGCCACCTCCTGTTCGATCTCGAAGGGGAGCGCGCGTGAGCGCCACTCCCCCCACTCACCTGTGAGCTCCATGAACTGCGAAGCCTTCAGCCGCAAGGTCCACTTCCGAGCCGAGCTGCCTGCCAGTGAGCGGCTCGAGATCGATCGCCATGTGACAGGCTGCCGCACGTGCAGCACGCTGCTCCTCGAGTCGGAGCGGCTCGACGACCTGCTGCTCGGCTGGCAGCCATCCGACGCCGCGCGCGTGGGCGACCTCTCCTTCGCCGAGCGAGTCTTGCGTGGCGTGCACGGCGAGGGCCCGACCGCCGGCTGCGCCGAGACGACTTCATCGCTCCACCACTACGTCGCCGGGGACCTCGAGCCGTGGCTCGCGGCCCGCATCGAGCGGCACGTCGCCAAGTGCCACGAGTGCGCCGACCATCTCGAGGACATCCACCATTCGCGGCGGATCTGGCTCAGCTGGATCGCACCCGACCCGAGCCCGACGTTCGCCGACGCCCTGATCCGACGGCTCGAGCCGCAAACGCGCGGGGCCCGTCGCCGGCGCCAAGTGATCGACTTCGTCTTCGGTCCGATGCGCGTGCCACGCGCCGCAGCGGCGCTCGTGCTCGTCTCGGTGACCCTGCTCTCCTTGGGCGTGCTCCAAATGCATGCGGCACCGACCCGCGGGACCATCCATGAGGTGGTGGGCGGCGCTGGCGCTGCGCGTCCAATTTCTGCGGTGGCCTTGCCGGTGGTGCCGGTCGCCACCACGGCTTTCGCACCCGGCGGTCGCGGTGATCCGACCGGTAGCTTCTCGCGCGATGTGCGAGGCGGCCGCAACGGGTCGTTGCGCTTCGTGCTGCGCGGCGGCGACCGTCGCGCCGGGGAGTGATCGATGGTCTGCTCCCTGATCATCGCGGGGTTCCTCGCAACCCATCCCGAGCTGACCGCGAGGGCATTCGACGAGACCCCACAGGGGAACGTCGCGGTCCGGCGCCCTGCCGACAGCTCCGAGCTCGCACGGATCGGCGCAGTCATGCAACGACAGGACGAGTGCATCCTCGCCCACCGGAGCGACCTCGCGCTGGCCGACTTCGACGCCGCCTTCGAGTCGTGCGACCTCCACTGTGACTCGAGCCAGGAGCTGCTCGACCGCTGGGACGACTTCATCCATGCCCATCACGATGTGACGCTGAAGAGCGAGGTGCTGCGGGCCGAACGGGTCGGTGGCTTCTTGATCGCCGACGTGGTGCGTCCGATCGCCGGCGTGCGCCTGGCCGACGAGCAGCCGGTCCGCGACGAGACCTGCGAGACCGTCGTCTTCCGCGACGGCGGCGTCGCCCTCAAGATCACCGCCGTCTACGAGAACGAGGTGAGCAAGGCGGCGCGGCTCGATCGCACGCACCGGCTCTACGACGCCCGCCGCGACCTTTGCTACTCGGTGACCTGGCCGGAGCCGTTCGTGCCGGTGTCGCGCACGTCTCCGGGCGCCGCGCTCGACGACCTGCTCCTGCTCGATCCGGCCGACGAGGCGACCCTCGGCCTCATGGTCTACGACCCGACGATCGAGCAGCCGCTCGACGAGCTGCTGCTGCTCGACCTGGCGGGCGCCGACGTCACCTTCCTCATCGAGCCGACCCGGTTCGAGCGCGCCCCGGCCGCCTTCAGCGCCGCCTACCAGGCGGAGGTGAAGTACGCCCCGCCGACGGACCACCCCGAGCGCCCTGCGAGCTGCGAACGGGTCCTCTACTTCTCGCCGGACAACCGCATCGTCTTCGCCGTCTGGCTGCGCGCACCCGAAGGCCGCTTCGCGGCGATCAAGGCGAAGGTCGACGAGCTGGCGCGGACGATCAAGCTGGTCGACGTGCGGGCCGGCCACCCGTACCACGTCGCGCTGCTCGACGCCAACCCGCGCTGGAAGACGCTCTCCGACAACCTCTTCCGGAGCGAGGCGGCGGCCGTCGAGCTGGTGATCCCGCCCGGCCTCGAAGCG
>CAYRQC010000285.1:0-3956 GCA_964426265.1 uncultured Phycisphaerales bacterium
GGCGCGGTGGCTGTGGAACAGCACGCCGTCGCGCTCCAACACCGCCCGATGAACGAGATTGTGGACTGGCTCGCAGACGAAGAGGCTCCGTGAGTATGCGGGACCGAAGAGCTCGTCGCGGTAGACGGTCGGGCTGCAGGCCGACGTGAAGTGGTTGGCGGCGCCGGCATCGTTGAAACGGGCGCGCGTGATGCTGTTCGGATAGACCGGCTGGGCGCCGGGGATGGCCGGCACCTCGATTCGCATCGCCGGCGGATCGAGCCACGGGTTGCGCGCGAGGTAGCGCTCCTCGAGCACGTAGCTCCACGCCGGTACGACGTTGTTGCCGCCGAACCAGTGACCGAAGTCGTCGCGATCGCGGCCGTACTGGGTGCCACCGGTGACCGCTTCGATGACTCCGCGATCGGGATCGCAGCGGAAGTCGCGGCCGGCGATGTCGACGCGCTCGCCCGTCTTCGTGCTGACGATCTCACCGTCGCTGTCGCCGTTCGCGCCGTAGATCCAGCCGTCGAGCCCGTAGCGCAGGCTGTTCACGCGGTGCTGCGGGTTGCCCGTGCCAAACCCGGTGAAGAGCACCTCGATCACCTCGGCGCGGTCGTCGCCATCGCGATCGGCGGCAAAGAGCAGCTCGGGCGCCGCGGTGATCAGCACGCCGTCGCGCCACGGGAGCGCGCTGGTCGGCAAGGTGAGGCCGTCGAGGAAGATCGTCGCGCGATCGAACTGGCCGTCGCCATCGAGGTCTTCGAGGTACTTCACGCGGCCGCTGCCCGCGTCTTCGACCGCCGGGTAGTCCCCCATCTCGACCACCCAGAGCTTTCCGTCAGCGCCCCAGTCGATGGCGATCGGATCCATGACCAACGGCTCCGCGGCCACCAGTTCCGCCTTGAACCCCGGTCGCAGATGCAGCGAGTGAAGCGACGCCGCGGGCGAGCGCGCGACCGATGGTGGCGGAGCGGCGGGCGCCGTCCCGCGCAGCTCGAGCAGCTCGTTGAAGCTGCGGCGATCGACGTGGCTCGGCAATCGATCCGTCTCCTCGTTCACCCACCAGAGCGCACGGTCCTTCACCCACATGCCGTTGTTGCTGTGGTCGGCGCGGACGATGAGCGGCAGGGCGCCGTCGTGAGCCGCGACTGCCGGTGAGTTCACGGCTGCCAGCTCGCCGTCCAGTGGCTCGACGAAGTGGTGCAGCTCCGTCGCGAAGCCGCGTTCGAGCGACTCGAACAGCCACACGCCACTCTCGCGAAGCTGCTGTGCGGCGCCGTCGACCACCGTCTCATGGAAGCCGGAGACGACCAGATCGAGGTCGCCATCCTCATCGACATCGAGGAGCCGAACCCCTTCATCGCGGTCGTTCGCGTCGGCGATCCGCGCGGCGCACGGCAGGCCCCAACCGCAAGCTCGCCAGCCTCGTGATTCGCGATCCCAGCGCAGCACCCTGCTTGGCCGATCGTCCGCGACGATCAGCTCGCAGCACCCATCGCCGTCGAGATCGCGCAGCACACCGACGCCATCGCGGAGACCGTAGCCCATCTCACTGCGGCCGCCGTGCTCACCAATGAGCTGCCACAGCTCCGGCCGTGCGCGCCACCACCCGCTCTCGAATGTCGCGCCGATGGTCTCGCCGCTCCGGTCGCGCGCCAACATCGACGCCCGGCCATCCTCATCGACGACGCCGAGCGCCACCGCTCCGGCCAGATCGAGATCGCCCGCGCCCGCGATCTCCTCCCACCGCCGTGTCGCGCCGTTCCACCGCCGCGTCAACTCGTCCAGCAACCCATCGCCATCGAGATCGACCAACCACGGCGGCGACACCTTGCCACGAGCGGACCGGAAGAGATTCGCGTCGAGCCGCTCCCTCACCTCGCGCACGTTCAGGAACGTCACGCGCGAGCCGTGCTTTGCCACCGCGTGGTCGATCAACGCGACGATCTGCTCCGGCCGGATCCAGCCGTGCGGGTGGAAGACCAGCGTGAAGAGCCCCTGCTTCAGCACGGTGAGGTCGAGCGCGGCCTCGAGGTCCTCGAGTGTCTCCTGCTGGTTCGGCCCGTGGAGATGCTGGCCTTGCCAATCGGTCGGCACGATCCAGGGAAGCTCGATCGCGCCGTCGCCGATGACATACGGATAGGGATAGTTCTCGATGTAGTTCGCGAAGCGCCGGTCCATCGGCAGGTACTTGCGGAAACGCTCGCTGCCGTCAGGCTCCTGCACCAGCGCGCGCGGCAGCGACGGATCGTCCGACGTGAAGAGCATCGAGACCGACGAGTCGAGCGAAAGGAGGCGGCCGCCCGCGGACGGTCGCGCCAACAACTGCTCGAAGAAGCGCGGGCTCGCCGTGTTGAGCGAGTCGCAGCACGGCATGCGAAATGCGCTCGGAGCATTGCCGGCGACGCTCGCCAGCAAGTCCACACAGGGCGCATAGCTCTTGCGTGCCAGCTCGAGATCACCGCCGCGAAACAACGGGCAGGGATGGTCGATGGTGTGGCATTCGAGACTCAGCCCCTCCGCAAGCCAGCGCTGCAACTGTGGGTGACTCGGATCGACCTGGCAGGTGAAGATCGAGAGCGGCGCGCGGCCGCCGTTCGAGTCGACCTGCTTCAGCCGCTCGAGGATCGGGCGCAGGCACGCCTCGTAGACCGCCGGATCGCGCAGATCGTCGATCGAGAGGACGATCGCCGCCTCGACGCCCGCTTTGGCATCCGGCTCGCCGATCCACATCGGCGTCGTGAGCTTCGGTGAACTGGTGCCCGGCCACCACGGATCGAGGCAGCCTTGCGCGGCGAGCCGGTTGCCGTCGCCGGACGCGGCGGCGAGCAGAGACGCCGAGACCAACGGCAGCGCGGACCACCACGGCAACGACGAGATGAGAGCGGCCGAAACCATCGCGAGCTCCTCCTAGATGTTCGCCGACTCGGCGGCACATCGCGTCGCCGATTCTCGCACGCGCCCATCGCGGAGTCGGTGCTGCCGTAGGACCCATTTCACCAGGCCCTCGGTCGGTCCGGGTGAAATAGGTCCTTACACTTCCCCCATGGCTCGACTGCTCCTCGCTGCTGTCGCCGTGGTCGCGCTCGCCCTGCTGGCTTGGCTCGGGCGGCCGCACGCCGTCGAGCTCGCGCCGAGCTTCGAGACGGCGCTGGCGGCGGCGGCGGAGCGCGGCTGCTGGATCGTGGCGCACGTCCGCCACCCGGAGCGACCGCTCGGCACCCGGATGGACGCCGATTCACTGACCGATCGCGACTTCGAGCTGGCCGCGCGCGATTGCGTGCACGTCCGGATCGATGCCGCGCGCGAGCCGGAGCTGGCCGCATTTCTCGTGGGCGATGGCGCGGTGCTCGGGACGGCACTCCTCGACGAGCGCGGGGCGCCGATCGCCGCGCTCCCGGGATTCGCGAACGGTGCAGAGCTCGCGGCGCTGTTCCTTCGTGCGCAGGCGCGGCGGCCGGCGCTGCTCGCCGCGCGCACTCGCCTGGATGGCGATCCGAACGACGGCGCGGCCCGTCTCGACCTCGCGACCGAGCTCTTCGAGCTCGGTGCCCTCGAAAGCTCGGAGCTGGAGCTGGGGCACGTGGGCCGCGACGATCCGCGCGCGCTCGCGCTGTCGGCGCGGCTGGCCATGCACCGTGGCCAGATGGCCGTTGCCGAGCAGCTCTGCCGCGACCTCCACGACCGCTATCCTGCGTCGCCCTTCGCGGCGCAGGTGCGCGAGCTGATCGATGCGGCGCTTGGCGCATTGGCGAAGTGAGAGGGCGACGGCCGATCGTTGCGGCCGATCGTTCTCGAAAACCTGACAGGAAGGACGCCTGGAAAGAAGCCAGGCACGAAGAAGGAGAAGCTCGATGCTCCGGTGCCCCGCCACTCTGCAAGCGTCTGCGAGCCTCGCAACCCTGCTCGCGCTGATGGGAGGTTCCGCGATGAGTGCTCGCGCCCAGGAGACACCCGCGGCCCAAGCCGCCGCG
>CAYRQC010000286.1:0-4036 GCA_964426265.1 uncultured Phycisphaerales bacterium
GTGCTCCTGCCACGCCGCCTGCATGCGGACATGCCACTCGGGCGCGATATCGCGCGCCGTCCGGAAGACGTCACGCACGTGAGGCGGAAGGAGCTCGCAATCCTGGATCGTCCCCTTGCCGGCGGCATGGTCGATCGCCTGCTGGATGTCGCCATCCCGCGGTACCGAGTCCTTGAGCGTCTGCTCGAAGACCGGGTTCACCTCGTAGAGCGTCTTGCCGTCGAGCACCTGGCGGGTGAAGGCGAGCGAGAAGATCGGCTCGATGCCGCCGGAGCAGCCGGCGATGATCGAGATCGTCCCGGTCGGCGCGATCGTGACGTAGTGGGCGTTGCGCGCCTTGATCTTGCGCTTGACGTCCCAGACCGATCCCGCCCAGTTCTTGAAGCAGCCGCGCTCCTCGGCCAGCTCGGAGCCGATCTCCCATGACGTCTGCTGGATGAAGCCGCCGACGTCGCGCGCCAGCTGCAGCGCTTCCTCGGAGTCGTAGCGCACACCGAGCTGGAAGAGCAGGTCGGCCCAACCCATCACGCCGAGGCCGACCTTGCGGTTCGAGCGGCACGCCTCATCGATCTCCTTGGTCGGGTAGTTGTTCGCCTCGACCACGTCGTCGAGGAACCGGATGCAGGTGCGGACGACCGTCTTCAGCTGCGCCCAGTCGATCCGCTCCTTGAGGGTGCCGCGCACCATCGGCCGGTAGAAGCGCTCGAGGTTGACCGATCCGAGGTTGCATGCCTCGTAGGGGCCGAGCGGCTGCTCGCCACACGGGTTGGTCGCGCGCATCTCGAAGATGTGCGGCGTCTGGTTGTGACGGTTGACCTCGTCGATGAAGATCAGCCCCGGCTCACCGGTGTTCCAGGCACGGGTGATGATCCGATCCCACATGTCGCGCACGCTGAGGAACTCGCCTTCCTTGTCGGAAGCGACCGCACCGTAGACGACGCGTCCCGTGCTCTTGCGCAACGCGCCGGTCTTCCCGCTGTGCGGATCCTTGACGATGTGGAGCGCCGTGGGAGTCAGTCGCAGGCGATCCATGAACTCGTCGGTCATCGAGACCGAGAGGTTGTAGTTCGTGACCTTGGTCAGGTCGCCCTTGAGATCGATGAACGAGACGATGTCGGGGTGGTCGACCCGCATCATTCCCATGTTGGCGCCGCGCCGGAACGCGCCCTGCTGGATCGCGTCGGTCACCGACGACAGCATCTTGAGGAACGAGAGCGGCCCATCGGTCGTCCCACCGGACGACTTGACGATCGACCCCTTCGGACGAAGCTGCGAGAGGTCGACGCCGGTGCCGCCACCCGCGCGCTGGACCAGCGCGATCTGGCGCGCCGTCTCCATGATGTCGGGAATCGAGTCGTTGAGCGGCAGCACGAAGCACGCCGAGAGCATCCCGAGCCGGCGGCCGGCATTCATCAGCGTCGGCGAGTTCGGCATGAACTGGCGCTCGGTCATCATGCGGTAGAAGGCGTCCTCGACCTCCTGGATCGCCTCGTCCGAGACGCCCCACTTCGTCTCGATGGCAGCGACCGCATGCGCGACGCGCCGGAAGAGCTGCGCCGCCGTCTCGATCACCTTGCCGTCGTCGTCGCGGTTGAGGTACCGGTTCTCCAGGACCGTCAACGCGTTCTTCGAAAGGTCGACCGACTCCGCCGTGTTCACCAAAGCACCCGCAGGCTGAATCACCGTGTTCCCCTCCCCTTGAAGTCCACGCGTGCACGAGTTCGGCCCGCCAGCCGAACTCGCCCGGTTCCCAACGAGACCCGTTTTCCGCGTTCCCGCAGCTTCCCGACCAACAAACAACAGATCGGAACCCGATCCGAGCCACGGAGCAGGCGCCGAAATGCAAGACATGGTGGTGTGGTCACCGCCTGACCACAACCGCTTGTTGCGCGGTGGGGATTCTTATCTCGCCGACAAAAGGCTGTCCAGTGGGTGCTAGCGACTCGCGAGCAACGAATCTAAGACACTATGCGACTTCGACTTATGACACTGTTCGAGATCAGCTCTCAATTGGAACTGGGGCTCGCCGAGTGGCCGCGGTGCGACAACAGCACCAGGTTTCGTACGTACACGACGAAACCGGCCGCTTGGCCAATGATCACGATCGGCTCGCGGCGAACGATGCCGTAGATCAGCACCATAGCCGCTCCCCACAGGCTCATGTGCCAGAAGACCTTCGGCACCACGCTCCGCTTGAGCTTTTCAGAGACGTACCACTGCACGATCATCCGACCCGTGAAGATCAGCTGTCCGAGGATGCCGAGCATCCCGATCGGATCGGCGAGCTTCTGCCAGAGCTCGCCGAGGTAGCTGCCAACCGCGGGGTTGGCCACGTCGTCGACCGTAATCAGGATCACGCTGCCACCTCCTGTGCCGATCGTCGGGCGACGCTTCGCTTCCGAAACGGGGAGTCAAAGTCTGCGAGCCGAAGCTGAGCGATCCGCAAGTTAGCGCGTCGCGACATCCGACGCCGCCACCGGAGGTCGCGTCTTCCAGCGCGGATGGATCCAGTTCCACTGCTCCGGATGGGCGCGCACGAACGACTCGAGATGGGCGTTCATCAGCTCGAGGAGCCGGCGCTCCTCTTCTTTCGGGTCGGCGTCCGGCCGCGGCTCGATCGGCGCCTCGACGCGCCCGCGGTAGCACAACGGCTCGCCGGTGCTCCACGACGTGCCGCAGATCATCGGCTTGCCGGTCCGGATCGCGAGCAGCGCCGGCGTACGCACCGTCGCCGCCGGCACACCGAAAAAATCGACGAAGGCCGGCCCCTCCTTTTGGTTCAGGTCGCACAGCATCGCGATGCTGAGGTTGCGACGCAGGTGGCGGAAGAGCGCCGGCACCGCCTGCCGCCGGTTGATCAACCCGATGCCGAGCTCGCCGCGCAGCTCGACCACCTTCGTGTTGAGCTCGCGGTTGCGGATCGGCTGCATCACCGCGTGGATCTTGGTGAGCTGCTCCGACGCGGCGCCACCGAGGATCTCCCAATGGCCCTGATGGAGCGTCACGAAGATCGCGCTGCCGTGTCGCGCGACCGCCTGGCGCGCGGCGTCCATCTCGCCTTCGAACTCGAGGAAGCGCGAGAAGGGCCGCAGGTCCTCGCGCGTCTTGAGCAGCAGGTACTCGAAGAGGAAACGGCCGAGGTGGCGGTAGACGCCACGCACCATCGCGTGGCGTTCGGCCACCGAAAGCTGGTCGCGATAGGCGAGCTCGAGGTTCGCGAGTGCGACGGCGCGGCGCCGCCGGTCGACGTACGAAACCGCCACACCGAGCCACTCGCCGAGCCGCACCGTCGGCCGCACCGGCAGCAGTCGCGCGAGCCGCGTCAGCAACCAGATCGCGGCCATCTCGACGCGATCGCGCAGCCATCGGATCATCAGGCGCGGCTTCACCGTGGCGCCTGGTCGGGCGGATGGATGCGCGCGACGACCGCCAGCAGCTCGCGGCCGTGCAGGAAGCCGCGCGCCACCACCTGCAGGCGCGGGAGCTGGCCGCTCGCGGCGAGATCGTTGGCCCACTCGATGACGACCACGCCGCGTTCGCTTTCGAGCAGCCCGACCAGGTCGCGACCGTCGAGGTCGTCGACGCGCGGGAGCCCGGTCGCGAGCCGCAGCGCGCTGCGCATGGCGGTCGTCGCGACCAGCCGTTGCGCGGAGTGGATCGCGGGGGAATCGAGGATCGGGCGCGCCGCCATCACGGGGTCGAGCCGCCAATCGAGGAGCGGAAAGGCTGCAAGGAGTGCCACCAATGAGGCGAGAGCGCGCAGCGGGACCGATCGCTCGACCGGAACGCCACCGCGCTCGGCTCGGCGAAGCGTGGCGACCAGCATGCACAGGCCCGCGAATGCGAGCGTGGCTTGCAGTGGTGTGTCGCCGCGGAGTCGCGCGAGGAGAGCGGGATCCTCATCCCCTGATGCAGCTCAGAGCCTGTGAGTCTATCTCTCCGGGCGCCTCGCTCGGTTTCACGTCCGATCGCTGCGTCGTCGGAGGTCCAGCGACTCTCCCAAGTTACAGGACATCCTTCTCCTTGCGCTCGGCCG
>CAYRQC010000287.1:0-5724 GCA_964426265.1 uncultured Phycisphaerales bacterium
CGAGGTGCAACGTGATGCGCGCGCTGCCGCCGAACGGGTACTTCCGCAGCGCGGACGCGACGAGCATCGGCAGCAGCGGTGCCACCAGCAGCGCGAGCTCGCGCCGCCGCCCACACCGCCACCACGACACCGCTCCCGCCGCCACCAGCAGCAACGTTGCGCTCGATCCGAAGCGCGGTCCGCCGTTCGGATAGGCGAGCATGTTCCCGGTCAGCTCGCGCACCAACCACCACGGCCACAACCACGGCTGCGCCATCGGCAGGAAGTGCTCCTCCCAATGACGCGCATCGACGATCCGCTCCTCGCTCCACTGCTGGTGCCGGCCGATCAGCAAGTACATCGCCGTGAAGCTCGCGATGAGGACGGCCGCGCTTGCCAACGCCATCGCTCGTGTGCGTGTGCGGTCGGGCGCAGACGAAGGAGACGAGCTGCTGCGCGTGGCGCAGGCGACCACCAGCAGCGCACCACTCGCGACGAAGAGTGCCGGGTAGGAGCACCAGACTGCGACCGTTGCGAGCAGCGTGAAGCTGGCCCACCGCCGACCATCCTCGATCTGCTGTAGCAACCGCCAGGCACTGCCATACACGAGCAGCCCGAACAGCAGATCGAAGGTGTAAGGCTTCACCTCTGCGCCGTGCCGGATCAGGTAATAGGAAGCGCCGAAGAGCGCGCTCGCCACCAGCGCCTCGTCGTGGCCGAGCTCCCGCCACGCGAACCGCACGAACAGCAGCAGCGCCACCAACCCCGCCACCAGCGCCGGCAGCCGTACGACCCACGGTTCCGCGCCAAGCCACTGTGCAAGCCCGTGAGTCGGCAACAGCCACCCGAGCGGCACCACCATCTCGAACTCGAGCGGTTCGAAGAGCTCGCGCCAGCCGCGCGTGAGGAAGTTGCACGCGACGAATGCCTCGTCGCCCCAGATCGGGAACTGCACGCCGTAACGCACGAGCCGCGCGATCACGCCGAGCACGACGACGGCCACCACCCAGCGGCACGCTCGCCGCTCCGAAGCCTGGTTCGCGGCGGTGCCGCCGTCGATCACAGCCGGCAGCGCAGCATCAACGCGCCACCGCCCCAGCCGATGGTGTCGAGCTCGAAGCTCGGGCTCATGACGAAGTCGGCGCGGTCGGTCACGTGCCAGCGGAAGTAGAGGCTCAACTTGCCTTGGAAGTCGGGGTAGTCCGAACGATCGCCGCCGACGATGCGGGAACGATGCTGGCCGTGGACGTTGGCGAGATAGACGACGGTCTCCAGGTCGACGTCCTTCGAGTCGCTGAGCGGCATGCGGTAGCCGGCATAGCCGATCGCTTCCGCGCGCAGCTCGGTGTCGTCGCGCGCCCGCTCGCCCTGGGCGGCCGGCGCCTCCGCATCCTCGCGATAGTTCAGGTACTCCGCGCCGAAGCGCCAGCGGCGCAGGTGCTCGTCATCGACGTCGTGCTGGTACTCGGCGCGGCCCATGAAGAGGTCGCGGTCCCCTTCGTAGGCCCCATGCGCGGCCGTCGAGCTGAGGGGCGACAGCTGTTCGCTCGCCGCTTCGTATTCCGCCTCGAAGAAGCCGCGTTGTCGCGGATTCCATTCGACCGACTGCAGCAGGCGCGCATGGATCCGGCTGAACTCCTGCAGCTCTTGCGTCTCCACGAAGCGGAAGCGCGAGGGTGCCTCGTCGGCGACGATCAGCGTCGTCTTGCCGAACCCGAGGAGGTCGGCCTGGAGCTGTAGTTCGAAGGTGTCGGCGGCGCGCTCCACCGTCGACGCCGGGAAGCGATCCGATCGATGCTCGAAGACGAGGCCCGATCGCACCCACGAGAGCTTGGCGAAGTCGATACCGGCCGCAGGATCGCGCCAGGTGGTGGCGAGCCCGCCGTCGATCGATCCCTTGTCGACTGCGAGCACCATCGGGATGCCGACGTACCAATGGGTTCCGAACTGACGCTCCGGCAGCAGCTGGATCTGCGTGAAGTCGGTGTCGAGATCGACCCCTTGGTGTGCGAGGCCGCGGACCGCGAAGGTGTCGGTCACGGTCGCCTTGTACTTCAGGTCCTGATCGAGCCAGAGGGTGTTTGCAAAGAGGCTGCCGGCCGCCGCCTGCCATCCCGAGTCGGCGGCGAGGAACGGCTGCACCGTCTCGAGCGGCTGGCGGAACGAGAGGATGTTGAGGAAGGTCTCCTCATCGAGATCGACCTCCCGCCGACCGACCTCATCGCCGCGGAAGAAGCTGCCGAAGTCCTGGGCCGTGGCGGTCGTCGCCAGAGCGAAGCAGCCGGTGGCGCCGGTGGCCACTACCAGTAGTCGGATGGAGCAGACGCGGGAGTCGGGCATGAGGGACCTTCGCTCTGGGTGCCGCGCAGCAAGATCGCGGGTGAAAGGGCGAAAGATCGTACGTCGGACGCCGGCGGCTGCCCAACTCGCGTTTCAGAACGTGAACGTGACTTTGCGGTTCCGCTGCCAGGTCGCCCACTTCGCCTGCACCTTGACCGACTCCGACATCTGGCCTGCTTGTGGACCGGACGTGCCGATGACTCGGATCTGGTAGCTCTCACCGGCGTTCAACTTCTCCGACAACGACTCGCCTGGTGCGATCTCACCCTTGGGTTCATTGTCGATGAGCACCATGTAGCTCGTGCTGGACTCCGAGTGGTTTTGCACCGTCACCTTCCGCGACTTGCAGGCACCGAGCGACAGAGCCAGCAGAATCGCGGCAAGAGCCTTCGTCTTCATCACCGTTCTCCTCGAGATTCGAGTCGACGCCAAAGCTGGTCGAGCCATCCAGACGCGGCAGGCGGCTCCACGTTTCATTTTTTTGGTAGCACGCCGCGGATTATGTCGATGCCGGTCGCCGGGAGCAATGGTCACCGCGGTGCGGGCGCAATTCCCGCCTGCAGCGCAGCAGTGCCGCGTGTCAGAGGGAGAATCACCGCGCCTGCTGCCCGATCCAATCGTTCATCCGCGTCGCCAGGAAGTCGAGCGGCAGCGCGCCTTCGCCGAGCAGCTCGTCGTGGAAGGCGCGCAGGTCGAAGCGCGCGCCGAGGGCCGCCTGCGCGGCGCGTCGCAGTCTCCAGATTGAAAGCTCACCGATCTTGTAGGAGAGCGCCTGCGCCGGCCAGACGATGTAGCGATCGACCTCGACCGTGATGTCGTGGAGCGGCTTGCCGGTGTTGCTCGCGAAGAAATCGATCGCCTGCTGGCGCGTCCAGCCGAGCGCATGGAGGCCGGTGTCGACCACCAGCCGGATCGCGCGCCACATCTCGTACGAGAGCTGGCCGAAACGCGAATAGGCGTCCTGGTAGAAGCCCATCTCGTAGCCGAGCGCCTCGGCGTAGAGCGCCCAACCCTCGACGTAGGCGTTGCAGCCGCCGTGGCGCCGGAACTCGGGCAGGTCGAGCTCGGCGGCGAGGGCGATCTGCAAGTGGTGGCCGGGAACCGCTTCGTGCAGCGACAGCGCCTCCATCTCCCAGCGTGGTCGCGAGGTGAGCTTGCTGGTGTTGGCATAGAACCAACCAGGGCGGCCGGCCTCCGCCGAGCCGGGCAGGTAGTAAGCGGTCGTCTGTGATTCGGCGGCGAAGCTCGCGATCTCGATCACACCGTAGGGCAGGCGCGGGAGCTTGCGCACCAGCTTGGTGAGCTGCGGGTCGATCCGCTTGCAGAGGTCGCGGTACTCCTGGAGGAGCTGCTCGGCGCTGGTGCAATAGAAGCGGGGATCGGTGCGCAGGAACTCACAGAAAGCGGCGAAGTCACCCGTGAAACCGGAGTCGCGGATCGTCTGTTCGAGCGCGGCGCGCAACCGCTTCACCTCTTCTAGGCCGATCGCATGGATCTCGCGCGGCGTGAGGCGCGTCGTGGTCTGCTCGCGCACCTTGAACGCGTACCACGCCTCGCCATCGGGCAGGTCGCGCCACGCAATGGTGTCGCGTGCACCTGGAAGATAGTCGGCGACGAGGAAGTCGTGGAAGCGCCGCAACGCGGGCGCGAGCTTCTGGCGGAAGATGGAACTGGCTGCGTGGCGGAGCCGTTCGACGGTGTTGTCTGGCAGTTCAGGGCCATTCTGCAGGCCAGCGCTCTTCGAGAGCGAGAGATCGTCCGGCAGCTTCGCGAAAGGCGTGAGGAAGGGGCTCGCCGCCGGTTCGCTCGAGCAGAGGTTCAAGACCTGGCGCGGGACGTCGCGCAAGGTGATCTTCGGCGGCGTGACCCCCTTCGCGAGCCCCTCGCGTAGCAGCGCCGTCGTCTGCTCGAAGAGCGCCGGAAGCCCTTCGAGCCGCGCCACGAGGTCCTCGAGATCCTTCACCGTGGCCGCCGGCGCCGCTGCCAGCAGTTGCGGCGGATCCTGGTGGATTCCGTCCATTTGCGAGACGGCGAGACACTCGATCGGCCATTGCGTTTCTTCGATGGCGTACTCGAAGTCGCGGACGAAGAGGTCGCGGCTCAGTTGGTCGGTCGGCGAGAGCTCGTGGCGAGGCAGCGCCTTGGCCGCCGCGAGCGGCGCCCGCAGCTCATTGCGTCGCGACTCGATCGCGGCGCGCGAGCGGTCGCTCCAGCGGTGGTTCTCGCCGGGGAAGCCGTGCCAGGTCGCGCGCTCGGGAAACTCATGCATCTCCCAGGCCCAGGTCGCGCGGAGCAGCTCGTGCAGCCGCGCGCTTGCCGACTTCGTGGCGTCGGCAACGATTTCCCGACAGCGCTCCGTGAGGTCCATTCGGCATCGAGTTCCGTGAACGAGGAGAAAAGCGCGCCAGAGTAGCGGTCGCTCCCGGTCAGGCGCGAGCATCACGGGCGCCGTCGACCTTGCGCGCCTTCGACTTCGAGCTACGGTTCTCCATCGAAAGGAGCGAACTCGATCCCCGATCCGTTCGCTCCCGTTTCGATCGCCGGAGACGGGGAGCAGAGAATGTCGCTTCGCGCGCGTCAGGACGGCTCGCCCGCCGCCGTCGTGGTGGCGGCGTTCGGTTGCATGGGATTCCATGCGGCTCCTGCGAGCGCGCAGTCCGACGGCTTCCACGTCGCGAAGCTCTATCAGATCGACGGGGAGGCGGCGGACGACCAGTTCGGACGCGTCGCGTTCATCGGCGACGTGAACGACGATCAGGTCGACGACTTCGCGGTCGGCGCACTGCTCAACGACCACAATGGACAGGATTCCGGGACGGTCTACGTCTACTCCGGTCGCGATCAGGCGATCCTCACAACCTGGTATGGCGACCACGCGCGCAACACGTTCGGCGATGTCGTGCGGTCGGTCGGCGACCTGGACCAGGACGGTTACGACGACGTCGCCGTCTCCGCCACCAGCTGGTCGCAGGACAATGCCGAGCAGTATGTGCGTGTGTTCGCGGGGAAGTACCTGCGCGGCCTGGGCGGTCCCGAGCTGGTGCCCCACTTCGAACGGCTCACCGGCACCGACGCGGGCGACTTCGGTTCGAGCCTGGCCGGTGCCGGAGACGTCAACGGGGACGGTTACGACGATCTGCTGGTCGGTGGGACCGGAGCCTACAACCACGCCGATCTCTACTCCGGGAAGAACGGGAGTCTGTTGTATCAGTTCACCTCGGCCACCACCGATGCGCACTACCCGATCGCGGTGTCCGGCTTTCGCAACTATGACAACGATGCCCGTGGGTATGCCGACTTCATCATCGGCGTCTATCGGGCGTCCGACTCGAGCGGCCGACCGGAGTCCGGTCAGCTCTACGTCAAGAGCGGCGGTCGGTCGCCGGCGGGGGGTCTCGGGGCGAC
>CAYRQC010000288.1:0-4136 GCA_964426265.1 uncultured Phycisphaerales bacterium
GTACCGAGCCGACGAGAGTGGCGAGCGCCGGAGCAACTCGATCCTGAGCGGATCAGTTCGCAAGCGTCGACTCACCCGCCGCGCTCCGCGCCGTCCCCGCCGCACGCTCCGCCGCGATCCGTCGCCAGCGTGCAAGCAATCCCAACGCGGCGCCGGCGCTGCGCGGCTCGTAGTGGCGCGCGGGCACCATCTGCGCGACGTAGGCGCGGGCCTCGGCGAGATCGCCGAAACGACCGGCGGTGATCGCTTGCACCAACAGGTTGCCGATCGCCGTCGCCTCCACCGGGCCGGCGAGCAATGTGAGACCGGTGACATCGGCAGTCGCCTGGTTCAGGAAGTCGTTGCGACTCCCGCCGCCAATGATGCGCAGTGCACGGATGGCGCGGCCGGTGAGGCGGGCGATCGTCGCGATCACGTCGGCGTAGCGCAACGCAAGTGATTCGAGCACGATGCGGGCGAGCGCGCCGGGCTCGTCGGGCGCCGGCTGCTGCGTCTCGCGCAGGAACTGTTGCACGGCAGCGACCATGTCCGTGGGATGAAAGAAGAGCGGGTCGTCGGGCACGATCACACCGCCCCACGCGGGCGCGCGCGCGATCGCGGCGTGGAGCGATTCCCACGAGATCTCGTGGCCGTGCTCCTTCCATGACTGGCGGCACCCCTCGACGATCCACATCCCGGTGATGTTCTTCAGGAACCGGATGGTGCCACCGACGCCGCCTTCGTTGGTGAAGTTCTCGGCCTGCGCCTCGTCAGTGACGAGCGGCGCGCGCAGCTCGACGCCGAGCAGCGACCAGGTGCCCGAGCTCACGTAGGCGACGTCATCGGCGAGTGGCGTGCCGGCGACGGCGCTCGCGGTGTCATGGCTGCCGGGCGCGACCACTTCGCAATCGCGCAGGCCGGTCGCGCGCGCCACCTCTTCGGTGAGCATCCCGAGCCGCGTCCCCGGCATCACCAGCCGCGGCAGGATCGACACCGGGATGCCGAGACGCCGCAACAGCTCGCGATCCCAGTCGCGGGTGTCGTGGCGGACCATCTGGGTGGTCGTGGCGTGGGTCCACTCACCGACGTCGCTGCCACAAAGGAGGTGGTGGAAGACGTCGGGCATCGTGAGCAGACGCGCGGTGGTCGTCGGCCAGCACTCGCTGCGGACGTGCGCGAAGAGCTGGAAGAGGGTGTTGATCGCCATCAACTGGATGCCGGTCGCGCGATAGATCTCGGCGCGCGGGGCGAGCGGAAAGACCTGGTCGAACACGGCGTCGGTGCGGGCGTCGCGGTAGGCGATCGGCTCCTCGATCAGTTGGCCGGTACCGTCGAAGAGGCCGTAGTCGACGCCCCAGGTGTCGACGCCGATGCTGCGGACGAGCGCGTCGGAATGGGCCGCGCGCGTCAGCCCGACGCTGATCTCCGCGAAGAGCTCGTGCGTCGACCAGCGCAGCGCGCCGGCATCGGGCCGCATGCGGTTCTCGAAACGGTGCAGCTCCTCGAGCTCGAGCTGGTCGTGGCCGAAGCGGCCACGGATGACCCGCCCGCTGCTGGCGCCGAGGTCGACGGCGATGAAGCTCGAGTCCTCGGGTCGCTCGCTACTCACGGGCTTCTCACGTGCTGCTCATGGCCCGAGCACCACCAGCAGCTCGCCCGGGCCGTGGACCCCGAGAGTGAGCTGCAGCTCGATGTCGGCGGTGCGGCTCGGGCCAGTGATGAAGTTGATCGCCGACGCCGACGGAATTCGATCGCGGAGCCGGGCAAAGCAGGTGCGCAGCGTGGGTACGAGGTCGGCGGTGCGCACGATCGCGAGATGCACCGGCGGCAGCAGTGACGCGGTACGTGGATGGTCAGCGGAGGAGACGAGCGCGAGCGTGCCGGTCTCGGCGATCGCCGCGTCGACGCCGGTGACACCGACTTCTGCGAGCGCCTGCGCCGCGCGCGACGCGGTGAGTGCGACGCGCGGACCGGCGGCGAGCGCGCGAGCGAGGTCGTACGGCAGCGCCGCGTCGGGCCACGCGAGCGTGCTGCGTCCGGCGAGGAGCGCGGTGACGCGTGCGCGCACCGATTCGGCGGAGAGCTCCTCGTGGACGGCGACGTTGAGTGCGTGCAGCTCGGCGATGAAGCGAGCACGCCACTGCTCGGGTGGCGCGGCCTCGAGCGACGACTCGACGGCCGGCGGCAGCGGCTCGTCGGGGATGCGTGCGGTACGGAGCGCGGCGCTCACCCGGCCGAGGATCTCGTCACGCGCGGTCACGCTGGCGCTCCTCCCACCACTGTGCGAACGACTGCGCCGCGGGTGCCTTGAGATCGCGATGCTCGGTCCAGCCGGCGAAGAGCGCGGGTGCGCCGCCGATGCGCCCGATCCAGCCATCGCGTGCGATGCGCCGCGCGAGCCCTCGCCCAACCTTCGATGCAAAACGCATCAGCCGCGGCCGCGTCGCCAGGAATGCATAGGCGCGCATCATCCAGCGCAGCGCCGCGGGTGCGCCGAGCGTCGTCACCGTCTCGTGGCGCAGCTGTAGCAACATCCGCGGCAGATCGATCCGGACAGGACAGATCTCCTTGCACGCTCCACACAAACTGCTTGCTTGCGGCAGCTCCTGCCACTGCGGGAGGCCGCGCAACGTCGGCATCAACACACTGCCCATCGGGCCGGGGTAGACGTCGCCGTAGGCGTGGCCGCCGATGTTGTGGAAGACTGGGCAGGCGTTGAGACAGGCGCCGCAACGGATGCAGGCAAGCATCTCGGCGTGTTCGCCGGCGAGCGTCGACGTCCGGCCGTGGTCGAGCAGGACGACGTGTACTTCCTCGGGAGCGACCTCGTCAGCGTGGCGGCGCGGTCCACTGATGAGGCTGGTGTAGACGGTGATCTTCTGACCGGTCGCCGAGCGCGCCAGCACCTTCAGTGCATAGTCGAGGTCGGCGAGCGTCGGCACCAGCTTCTCGATCCCGATCAACGCAACATGCACGCGCGGCAGCGTCGTGCTCATGCGGATGTTGCCTTCATTGCTGACGAGGCAGATCGAGCCGGTTTCGACGACCCCGAAGTTGCCGCCGCTGATGCCGAGGTCGGCGGCGAGGAACTCGTCGCGCAGCCGCACGCGCGCGATCTTGCAGAGCTCCTTGGGCTCAGAGGTGTAGGGAACGCCGAGCTGCTCCGACATCACGCGGCCGACGTCCTCGCGCGTGAGGTGGATGATCGGGAGGATGATGTGGCTCGGCCGGTCGTCGGCGAGCTGCACCACATACTCGCCAAGGTCGGTCTCGAGCACCTCGATCCCGGCGGCTTGCAAGGCCGGGTTCAGGTGGATCTCCTCGGTCAGCATCGACTTCGCCTTGACCGCGCGCCGGCAGCCGCGCGTGCGGGCGATCTTGAGGACGATGGTGCGCGCCTCTTCGGCATCACGCGCCCAATGGACCTGGATGCCGTTGTCGATCAGGCGGCGCTCGAAGGTCTCGAGCATCCCATCGAGCTGGCGGAGCGCCGTGAGTTTGCCGCGCCGCGCGTGATCGCGGACGAGGTCGGCCTGCTCGAGCGAGTCGAAGGCAGCGCCGCGCCGCGACTGGAGCGTGCCGGTCGCGCGCGCAATCGCTTCGTGAAGGTGGTCGTCGGCGACGGCGAGGCGGACGCGTTCGGGGAACGGGGGGAGTGTGGCGACGTGGCCGGTGCCGCTGCCGCGACCGTGACCCGTTGCGACGCCGCTCACAACTGCCCCCGATTCAACAGCTCGGCCACATGGCACGCGCGGATCTTCGCTCCACGACGCTTCAACCCGCCGGCGAGATGGAGCAAGCAGCCCGAGTCGCAGCTCGCGACGACGTCGGCTCCCGAACGTTCGAGGGCCGTGCACTTGCGATCGAGCATCGCGCCGGAGATCGCCGGCTGCTTCACCGAGAACATCCCGCCGAACCCGCAACACTCCTCGGAATCCGCCAGTGCCACCAGCTCGACCCCCGCCACCCGCGCGAGCAGCTCCCGAGGCTGATCCTTCACTCCCAGCCCGCGTACCAGGTGACAAGACGGATGGTAGGCAACGCGCAGTGACGGATCGGTGCCACGCGCAAACCCACCCGGGGGGGGGTTTTTGGCGGGCCCCGGTCCGGCACCCGGGGGGTGCCGCGCGCGGTGCAGGGTCAGCACGAACCAGCGG
>CAYRQC010000289.1:0-3454 GCA_964426265.1 uncultured Phycisphaerales bacterium
GACGCCGACCCGCCAGTTGGTCGTGCGCACCGAAGGCAAGGCGATCGCGCCCAAGGAGATCGGCTCGATCATCGTGCGCCGCGACGAGCGCGGCACGATCTTCGTCTCCGACGTGGCGACCGTCGCCGACGTCTTCCGTGAGCGCAGCTCGTTCGTGAAGGGCAATGGCAGCGACAACATCGCGCTCGGCGTCAACCGGCAGGCGGGCGCCAATGTCGTCGAGCTGATCGCCGCGTGCGAGGTGGAGCTGGCGCGCATCAACGGCCATCTCGCCGACCAGGGGCTCGATCTCTCCTTCGAACCGGTCTATCGCGACACGACCTACCTCGGCGAGGCGCTCGACTTCGTCACCGGCAACCTGGTGGTCGGGTCGCTGCTCTCGATCGCGGTGCTGCTGATCTTCCTGCGCTCGTTCCGCAGCGTGTTGGTGATCTGCATCGCGATCCCCGTTTCGCTGGTGATGGTGTTCCTCGTCATGCAGGCGCTCGGGCGGACGCTGAACGTCATCAGCCTCGCCGGGCTCGCCTTCGCGTCGGGGATGGTGGTCGACAACGCGATCGTCGTGCTCGAGAACTTCTTCCGCCATCGCGGGATGGGCAAGACGCCACTCGAGGCGGCCGTCGACGGCGGCCGCGAGGTGTGGGGCGGCGTGCTCGCCAGCACGCTGACGACGATGGCAGTCTTCCTGCCGATCATCGGCATCAAGGAGGAGGCGGGGCAGCTCTTCGCCGACCTCGCGATCACGATCGCGTCGGCGGTCGGGTTGTCGCTGCTGGTCGCGCTGCTGGTGGTGCCGCCGCTCTGCGCGACGCTCTGGAGGACCCGGAGCGGGCGGCCCGCGAGCGATCGCGCCGCCAACGAGTTCGAGCGCGAAGGGCCGTTCACGCGCGCCTATGGCTTCGTCGTCGATCGGCTCACCGAGCGGCGCAGCGGTGGCGCGCTCCATCGCTTCGCGCTCGTGTTGCTGATCACGGCGATGTCGGCCGTGACTCTGAAGTTCATCCCGTCGCCGAGCTACCTGCCGTCCGGCAGCTCGAACTTCATCTTCTTCTTCGCCCAGCCGATCCCCGGGCAGCGCACCGAGCAGGTCGCCGAGAACATGAGCCAGCTCGAGCGTTGGATCCACGCGCAGCCCGAGACCAAGGACTCGTTCTCCGTGGCGTCGAACGCCTTCAACGGCGGCGGCGTGATCCTGAAGCCGCAGTACGCCAACACCGACTCGCTCGACGCCTACGTCGGCAAGATGTTCCCGATCTGCTTCATGACGCCCGGCTTCACCTTCATGCTTCCGCAGCGCCTCTCGCTGTTCAACGACCCGGGCTCGCAGTTCGAAGTCCACATCTCCGGACCCGATCTCGCGCTGTTGTCACAGACTGCCAACCAGATGGTCGGGAGCCTGATGGGAGTCGAGGGAGTCAGCTTCGCGCGCAGCGGCTACATCGAGGGCCGCCCCGAGCTCAAGGTGAAGGTCGATCCGCACAAGGCATCGGAGCAGGGGCTGACCGTCGAGCAGGTCGGCGCGATCGTGGAGACGACGCTCGCCGGTCGGCGCGTGAGCCTCTTCTCGGACGGCGGTCGCGACTTCGACGTCACGCTGGTGGTCCCGCAGGAGCGCGTCCGCTCGGAGGAGCAACTCCGCGACCTCCCGCTCGTCACGCCGCGCGGCACGACGACCACGCTCGGCGACGTCGCGACCCTCTCGCGTCGCAGCGGACCGGTGTCGATCGACCGCCTCGAGCGGCAGCGCACCGTGACGCTCACGGTGAACTTGAAGCCCGGCTTCGCGCTCGGCGCCGTGATCGCGGGGGCCGATTCCAAGGTGATCCGACCGGCGCAAGCCTCGCTCCCGCCGGGCTACCAGATCGACCTCGGTGGCTCCGCCGACAAGCTCTCAGTCACCCTCGAGGCGCTGACCGCGAGCTTCTGGCTCGCGATCCTGATCACCTATCTGCTGCTGGTCGCGCTCTTCCGTAGCTGGCTCTCGCCGATCGTGATCCTGGTGACCGTGCCGCTCGCCATGAGCGGGGGCGTCGCCGCGATCGCGATCGCCAAGGAGCACTCGCCCAATGCCTCGTTCGACGTGATCACGATGCTCGGCTTCATCATTTTGGCCGGCATCGTGGTCAACAACGCGATCCTGATCATCCACCAAGCCAACAACTTCGTGGCCGACGGGATGGATCGCCGGCGCGCGCTCGCCACCTCCGCGCGCACCCGCCTCCGTCCGATCGCGATGACCGTCATCACGACGGTGTGTGGATTGCTCCCGCTCGCCCTCGGCAACGGCGCCGGCAGCGAGCTCTACCAAGGTCTTGGTGTCGTGATGCTTGGCGGTCTCGTGGCGAGCACGCTCTTCACGCTATTCCTGGTACCGACGTTGGTGTCGCTTGGCTGGGACCTCGCGGAGCTGCGGCGATCGGTGACGAAGGCGGCGCCGGCAGTCCCCTCACCTGAATCCACCTCCGCTCCGGGATAGGAGTGTTTCATTCTGCGCGGTTGGTGCGTGCGGCTGGGATCCCGTGGTACCGATCCGAAGCAACCGATCGCGAGGCCATGTCGCATCCGTCGACCTCCGGCAACCGTCCTCGCATCCTGACAGCCGCTGGGCCGCCGGTCAGCGCCTCGCCGTGTTCGCATTCGCTCGACGCCTCGACTGGATGGTCGAACTGGTCGAATGGCACGCCGCATGACGAACGCGATCGGTCGCTGCCGCCGTGCGCTCGCGCACCGTTTTCGTCCGGAAAGTGACCGCCGCAACCCACCTCGAAACCCGCGCGAATCTCGCGGGTTGGGTCGCTCCGCCATGCGGCAGCGGGCCGGTTCGGCCGCCCTCTTTCCACTCGAGGAGCCTCCGATGCTTCTTCCCCCAGCCTCGCGCCGGACTTTGGTGTTTGCGGCCGTTGCCCTCTTCGCCGGCGGTGCCGTCGCGCAGATCGCCCCGCCCGTCGCGCCGCCCGAAAACCCGATCACGCCGGCGAAGTCGGTGCTCGGGAAGATCCTCTTCTGGGACGAGCAGATGTCGAGCGACAACACGGTCGCGTGCGGCACCTGCCATCGGCCGCAACAGGGCGGTGCCGATCTGCGCTTCGTCGCGATGCCGGGCCCCGACGGGATCCGGCCGTCGCCCGATGACCTCTTCGGCTCACCTGGCGTGATCCGCTCGGATGACGTGAACGGCTACGAGCCCGATCCGCTGCACGGCCTCCTGCCGCAGGCGACCGGGCGCACGTCGCCGTCCTTCATCATGGGTGGCTACTTCAACGAGCTCTTCTGGGATGGGCGCGCCAGCTCGACCTTCACCGATCCACAAACCGGTGCGGTGAGCATCGCCACCGGCGGCGCACTCGAGAGCCAGTGTGTGGCGCCGCCGACCTCGTCGGTCGAGATGGGCCACGCGGCGCGCGACTGGGACGAGGTCGCGACCAAGCTCGGACTCTCTCACCCGCTGGCGCTC
>CAYRQC010000290.1:0-6151 GCA_964426265.1 uncultured Phycisphaerales bacterium
GTGATCGGTGCCAGGCACAAGGGACCCGGTGGTTTTGTGCCTGGCACGGATCACCCGCTTGAACGGTGCCAGGCACAAATCCGTCGCCTATCCGCGTAGGGCGGTGATTTCTGGCGCCGTCAATTGGACGAGCTCGCCGGGTGCGAGTGAACCAAGCTCGATCGGACCGATGCGCGTGCGATGGAGCGCGAGCACCGACTGCTCGACAGCCTGCAGCGAGCGACGGATCTGCCGGAACTTGCCTTCGTCGAGCACGATCTCGAGCGTCGTCGAGTCGGCTGCGCGCGCCACGATCTCCACCTTCGCCGGCCGACACTGCTCGCGACCGCCGAGCACGATGCCGGCGCGGATCGGCTCGAAGACTTGGGTCTCGGGCCGGCCGGCGATCTCGACGCGGTAGACCTTCTTCATGAGATGGCGCGGCCCGGTGATCCGGTCGCCGAGTGAGTGGTCGTTGGTGACCAGCAGGAGCCCGGTCGAGTCCTGGTCGAGGCGGCCGACCGGCATCGCGCCGCGCCACTGTGGCGGGATCAGGTCGGCGATGGTCGGACGCCCTTGCGGATCCTTCATGGTGGTGACGACGCCGAGCGGCTTGTGGAGCTTGAGATAGAGGTAGTCGGCCGGGCGCAGCGTCGCGCCGTCGATCACGATCTGGTCGCGCTGCGGGTGCACCTGCCAGAGGACTTGGCGCTGCACGCGGCCGTTCACCGTCACGCGGCCGGCGGCCACCAGCCGCTCCGCCTCGCGCCGCGAGCAGTGGCCCCACTTCGAGATGAGGCGCGGCAGGAACTCGACGTCGCGACGGGGTCGACTCATGCTGGCGAAGATACGCCGCGACCGCCGTCCTGGAATCGGGAGCCTGCGATGGATCCGGTCCGCCCCGAACGTGCTGCGCTGCCGCCGTTCCTGCTCCGGCGCCGCGAGTTCTTGCGAAGCGTCGGTGCCGGCGCGCTCGCGCTGCCAGGAGTCGCCGGTCCGTTCGTGCGAGCGGCGGCCGAAACCGCAGCGACCCCGCCCGACCACTTCGTTCCGCTCGACAAGCAGCTCGACCCGAAGTGGGTCGCGCGGCTCTTCGAGCGCGGCGCGCCGACCGTCCGCCGCGGCGAGCAGCGCGCCGCCTGCGCGATGCCGTGCGGTGGCATCGGCGCCGGCCAGCTCTACGTCGGCAGCGACGGGACGCTGCGCACCTGGGAGCTCTTCAACCGCAACGTCTTCACCGGCTGGGGCCAGCGCAATTACGAGTTCACGATCCCGCCGCGCGTCGTCGAGCATGGCTTCGCGATCGCGCTCCTGCAGCCCGACGGCACCACGCGCGTGCGGCGGCTGCGGGAAGAGGACGTGCCGAACGTCGAGTTCACCGGCCAGCATCCGATCGCGACTTTTGTCTACCCGGCTGACGGTGCCGATGCCGCCGACCGCGCGAGTTTCCCGATCGAGGTGCGGCTCGAGGTAATGGCGCCCTTCATTCCGCTCGACGCCGAGGTCTCGACCTTTCCGGTCACGCTCTTCCGCGTCACTCTCGCGAACCGCGGCAGCGCGGCGTGCAAGGTGGTGCTGCTGTCGTGGCTCGAGAACGTCGCGGCGCCCGACAGCGGTGACCTCTTCGGCGGTCGGCGCGAGAACCAGATCGTGCGTGACGATCGGAGCGTGCGGCTCGACGCGATCGTTGCGGCGCCGGACGCGATTTCAGGCGCCAGCGCACCGCCCGAGCGGTTCGCCGATTTCGACGGCGACGGTTGGAACGGCTGGCGCGCCGAGGGCAACGCGCTCGGCGGTGGACCGGCGCGCGGAGCCGAGCCGGGTCAGCAGCCGGTCACCGGCTTCGACGGCCGCGGTCTCGTCAACACGTTTCATCCCGACGATCGCACGGTCGGCACGCTCACTTCGCCGGTCTTCACGATCCACCGCCGCTTCATCAACTTCCGCATCGGTGGCGGCAGCCAGCCGCGCACGACCTGCGTCGAGCTGCTGATCGACGACCAGGTGGTCGCGTCGGCCGCGGGCAAGGAGAGCGAGGCGCTCGCATGGGCCCACTTCGACGTCGCGGCGCATGCCGGGCGCACGGCGAGATTGCGGATCGCCGATCGCGAGCAAGGGCCGTGGGGCCACGTCTGCGTCGACCAGATCGAGTTCGCCGATGCACCGAAGCTCGGCCCGAGCGGCGACCTCGCGACGCAGCCCGATTTCGGGAGCCTCCACTGGATTGCGCTCGAGCGACCGACGAGCGCCACCGCCGACTGGAACGGATCGCTCGAGGAGTTTGCGCGCGTCGTCGGGCTCGACGGCGAAAAGGACAGCGATTGGGACAAGGCGCATGTGCCTTCGGCCGCGACGCCGGGCTCCGGCCCGCCATCCTGGGAGCGCCGCCCCAATCGTCCGATCGGCGTTCTCGCCAGCACGCACGCTCTCGCTTCAGGACAGGGCGTGACGCGCGACTTCGCGCTGGCCTGGTGGTCACCCAACCACGCGCGTGGCCACTGGTACGCCGAGCGCTTCGGGCGGGCCGATGCGCTGGTCGACGCCGTCCTCGAATCGGGCGCGCGCTGGATCAACCAGACGCGCGCGTGGCGCGATCTCTACTACGGCGGCACGCTGCCCCACTGGCTGCTCGAGCGGCTGCACGCACCGGTCGCGAACCTCCAGACCAACGTCACACAGGTCTGGCGCAACGGTCGCTTCTGGGCGTGGGAAGGCGTTGGCTGTTGCGAAGGGACCTGCACGCACGTCTGGAACTACGAGCACGCGCTGGCGCGCCTCTTCCCGTCGCTCGCCCGCTCGACGCGCGAGCTGCAGGACCTCGGCGAGGGGTTCCACGCGGACGGGCTCGTCGGCTATCGCGGCATCGACGTCTACGCCGCCGACGGTCAGGCGGGCACGGTGCTCAAGTGCTGGCGCGAGCACCAGATGTCGAGCGACGACACCTTCCTGCGCCGAAACTGGCCGAAGATCAGGAAGGTGGTCGAATACCTGCTGCGCCGCGATGCCGACGAGGACGGTCTGCTCGAGGATGCACAGCACAACACCTATGACATCGAGTTCTTCGGCGCGAACACGTTCGTCGGCTCGCTCTATCTCGCGGCACTGCGCGCCGCCGAGGAGATGGCGACGCGGTGTGCCGAGCCCGAGTTCGCCGCTCGTTGTCGTCGCGTCTTCGAGTCGGGGCGCAAGAAGAGTGTGGAGCGCCTCTGGAACGGCGAGTACTTCGTCCAGCAGGTCGATCTCACCGCCCATCCGAAGTACCAGTACGCCGACGGCTGTCTCGCCGATCAGCTCTTCGGGCAGGGATGGGCGCGCCAAGTGGGGCTCGGTGACCTCTATCCACCGGAGCTGGTGCGCACCGCGTTGCGCTCGATCTGGAACTACTGCTGGGCGCCCGACGTCGGACCGCAGACGGCGCGTCACCTGCCCGAGCGCTACTTCGCGCGGCGCGGTGAGGCGGGGCTCTTTCTCTGCACGTGGCCGAAGTCCCGCCATCTCGGCGAGAACGGCGTCCGCTATCGCGACGAGATCTGGAGTGGCATCGAGTACCAGGTCGCCGGTCACATGATCTGGGAGGGAATGGTCGAGGAGGGGCTCGCGATCGTGAAGGGCATCGACGAGCGCTACGACGGTCGCGTCCACAACCCGTGGAACGAGATCGAATGCGGCGATCACTATGCGCGGGCGCTCGCGAGCTGGGGCTGCTACCTCGCGCTGCTCGGCTTCGAGTACGACGGGCCGCGCGGCGTGCTCGGCTTCGCGCCGCGGCTCGGCGCCGACGACTTCAAGGCGGGAGTGACGACGGCCGCGAGCTTCCTCGAACTCTTCCAGCGGCGCGAGGCCGGTCGACAGCAGTGCGGCGTTCGTCCACTCGATGGCCGGCTCGTGCTGCGCGAGCTTCGACTCGAGCTGCCGGACGACTCGAGCCGTTGGCGCTCGGCTGTCCGTCGCGGACGGGATGACTTCGGGACGCCGCCATCCTCGTTGCCGCACGAGCTGCTCGTCGAAAGTCGCCGGGCAGTCGTGACGTTCTCCGAGCCCCTCGTCCTCGATTTCGAAACGGGCGTCCGGGTCGACTTCGAACGGATCTGACCGTCGCCCGGTCACCGTCACCGGTGGGCTGATGCAGCGAACTCGACCGCGGAAGAAACCGTGCTGTCGGCGTACGGATCCTGGATCGTTACGACGGCGAAAAACCGCACTGTCGGATGGTGCTTCGCAGGGAAGTGTGCGGAAAACGTCGGCGTAGGATCCCCGGATCGGTACACCGGAACTTCCCGCGGTCGGGGGGCAGCGCCTTGACAGGCTGGGTGCGCTTCCATAACCCATGCGTTATTGAAAACGCCAGCTCGCCGGCGGGTCGGTGGGGCGCGCCGCGCGCCGATTCCTTGGGTCCCCCCTCAGTTTGGTGATGGAGAACTGCATGCTTCGTAACACGATTCGCACGCTTTGCGCCGCGGCCCTAGTCGCGGGCGCCATGACCTCTGGGGCTACGGCCCAGTTGCCGGGAACCGGCGGAACGGGCAGCCCGCCGCCGCCAGTTGGTGGGCCGCTCGGTGGTGGGCATCGGGTCACGCCGCAACAGGCCCGGGAAGACATCAAGAAGATCGTCGCGGATGGCAAGGCCAACGGCCTGACCAACCGTGAGATCAAGGCGCTAGTTGACCAGTACATCGCTACGCATTGATCGAGTGAGCGTGAGGCCTTCACGCCCTCCTGCGTGAAGTCCACACAGCGATCGACGACATGACGATCGACGGGTAGTCGCGCGGCACCGCGCGGCTACCCGTCTCTTTTTTTCGAGCACGTGGTCGTTGCACCGCAGACACCGCCGCCTCGTCCGCGCTCCCGTGCCGCTACACCACCAGGCGTCCCGTCGAATCGCCGAAACTTGCCGTGCGCGCTCCCGTCCGGTCGAGCAGGCTGAGGAAGAGGTTGCAGAGCGGCGTCGGCTTCGCAAGTCGCAGATGACGTCCCGGCTGGATCGTCCCGTTTGCCGAGCCCGCGAGCAGGATCGGCAGCTGGTCGTGGTTGTGCGCGTTGCCGTCGGAGATTCCGGCGCCGTAGAGGACCAGCGAGTGGTCGAGCAACGTCCCGTCGCCGTCCGGCGTCGCCGCCAGCTTCGCGAGGAAGTAGCCGAGCTGCTCGACGTTGAAGCGATCGATCTTCTGCAGCCGCGCGATCTTGTTCGCGTCGCCGCCGTGGTGTGAGGTTTCGTGGTGGCCGTCGGGAGCGCCGATCTTCGGGTAGCTCCGGTTGTCGCCGTCGTTGGCGAACATGTGGGTCGCGACCCGGGTGAGATCGCCTTGCAGCGCGAGCACCAGCAGGTCGCACAGCACGCGGGCGTGCTCACCGTGGTCGTCGGGGATGCCGGCCGGCCGCTCGATGGGGGGCTTCGGTTGCGTCGCCGCGTCCGCTTCGGCCTTCTCGATGCGCTGCTCGATCTCGCGCACGGCGGTGAGGTACTCGTCGACCTTGCGCCGGTCCGTCGTGCCGAGTTTCACCTGGAGGCGCGCCGCATCCTCGCGTGCATAGTCGAGCAGGCTCCTGCGCCGCGCGAGCCGCTTCACCCTCTGCTCCGGTGTCAGCCCCTCGCTGTCGCCGAAGAGCCGCTCGAAGACCAGGCGCGGGTTGGTCTCCTTGAGCTGCGGCGTCGTCGCCGACCTCCAGGAGATGTTGCACGAGTAGGCGCACGAGTAGCCCGAATCGCAGTTGCCGGAGGTGAGCGGCGCATCGCAGCCGAGCTCGAGCGACGGGAAACGCGTCTCGCCACCCACGTGCTCGGCGATCGCCTGGTCGATCGAGATGCCGTTCCGGAGGTCGGCACCTTCGGTCTTCTTCGGATGCGCGCCGGTGAGGAAGCACGCGGCCGATCGCGCGTGGTCGCCCGGGCCATCGCCCTTCGCCGCGGCGTTCTCCTGCATGAGCCCGGTGATGATCGTCAACTGGCTCTTCAGCGCCGCGAGCGGCTCGAGCGTCGCGGGCAGCTCGAAGTCGTTGCCCTCGCCTGCCGGCGTCCACGTTTGCATCCACTTGCCGTTCGGCACGAAGAGGAAGGCGTAGCGCAGCGGCGAGGCGACCGAGAGGAGACCGCGCGCGAACGCCGCGCGCGGCAGCATCGCCTCCAGCCACGGCAGCGCGATCGCCGCTCCGGCGCCGCGCAGGAAAGTCC
>CAYRQC010000291.1:0-14483 GCA_964426265.1 uncultured Phycisphaerales bacterium
GAGCCAAGGGAGGAGCCAGAACCGAACCGGAGGTCGCGCCAGGAATCGGGCGCCAAGTCGACGAAGGGTCGTGACGGATGCCGGAGCTTCCCGAGGTCGAGACGACGCGCCGCGCGTTGCTCCCGTACGTGCGAGGCGAGCGGATCGCGGCGCTGCTCGTGCGCGAACGAAGGCTGCGTTGGCCGGTGCCGGCGGGGCTCGAAGCGCGCACCGCGGGCTGCGTGGTCGCCGCGATCGAGCGGCGCGCGAAGTATCTGCTGCTGCGCCTGACCCGGAACGGCGCCGCCGCCGGCACGCTCCTTTGCCACCTCGGGATGTCGGGAAGCCTGCGAGTCGTACGCGCCACCGAGCCGCCGCGGCTCCACGATCACGTCGATCTGCAGCTCGGCAATGGCCGCTGCCTGCGCCTGCGCGATCCGCGCCGCTTCGGCTGTCTGCTCTTCATCGCCGGCGATCCGCACGCGCATCCGCTGCTCCGCGGGCTTGGCCCGGAGCCACTCTCGGCGGCTTTCGATGGTGCCCACCTCGCCGGGCTCGCGCGCGGTCGCAGTGCGCCGGTCAAGTCGTTCCTGATGGACGGCGGCGTCGTGGTCGGCGTCGGCAACATCTACGCCAACGAATCACTCTGGCGCGCCGGCCTCCATCCGCGGCGGCCGGCGGGGCGCGTGGCGCGAGCGCGCTGGGACCGACTCGCGAACTGCGTCAAGGAAGTGCTGGCGGCGGCGATCGAGAAGGGTGGCACGACGCTGCGCGACTTCGTCCGTGGCGATGGCGAGCCCGGCTACTTCAAGATCGAGCTCGCGGTCTACGACCACGCCGGTGATCCGTGCCCGCGCTGCCGGCAACCGATCCGCGTGGAGCGCATCGGCCAGCGCTCGAGCTTCTTCTGCGTGAGCTGCCAGCGCTGAGTGCCATCAGAGTGGTCCCACCGCGGCCCGTATGATCGCGCGCTCCCTTTTTCACCGACCCGTGGAACCGAACCGATGCTCTCGACCCTGCTCCTCTCGTTGCTGCCCTTGGTCACCGGCGACCTGCGTGACTCCGTGGTCAAGATCCACGTCACCGTGCGCGCGCCCGATCCGCAGCGCCCCTGGACCAAGCAGCAGCCGGGCGAGCAGTCGGGCTCGGGCGTCGTGATCGAGGGCGGGCGCATCCTCACCAACGCGCACGTCGTCCGCTACTCGACGCAGGTGCGCGTCCAGCCGAACCAGTCGAGCGAGAAGCTGAACGCGAAGGTGCGCGCGATCGCGATCGGGATGGACCTCGCCTTGATCGAGGTGGAAGACGCCGACTTCGCGGCGAACCATCCGGCGGCGACGCTCGCCGAGGCGCTGCCGAAGGTCGGTGCGAAGGTCGGGACCTACGGCTTCCCGATCGGCGGTGATGCATTGTCGGTCACGGAGGGCTCGATCTCGCGCATCGAGTACTCGCCCTACAACGACGGCGACGGCGGCCTGCGCATCCAGATCGACGCCGCGATCAACCCCGGAAACAGCGGCGGCCCGGCGGCGGTCGACGGCCAGGTGATCGGGCTCTGTTTCAGTGGCATCCGCGGCGCCGACAACATCGGCTACGTGATCCCCAATGAAGAGGTGCGCACCTTCCTCGCCGACATCGAGGACGGCCGCTACGACGGGAAGCCGCAGTTCTTCGGGCAGATGCAGACGCTCGAGAACCCGGCGCTGCGGGCCAAGCTTGGCATCGAGAAGTCGGTGACCGGCATGATGATCACGACGCCCCTCGCGGGAGCGAACCACGACCTGCTGCAGAGCTGGGACATCCTCACGAAGGTCGGCCCCCACACGATCGACAACGATGGCATGGTGGCGGGCGAGGACGGTCTGCGGCTGTCGTGGCACTACTACGTGGCGAAGCTGGCGCGCGACGGGAAGCTGCCGGTCACCGTCGTCCGCGGCGGCGCGCCGATCGACTTGCAGATCCCGGTGATGGCCGAGCGCGACCGGCTGCAAAAGCCGCTCGGCAACCGCTACCCCTCCTACTTCATCTGGGGACCGATGGCCTTCTCGCCGGTCTACGCCGACTACGGGCCGTCGATCGTGCGCGGCGTCCTCTTCGACTCGAGCCCGATCGTGCAGCGGCTGAACGACGACTGCGCCTTCCCGGGCGAGGAGCTGGTGATGCTCTGCTGGTCGCTCTTCCCCCACAAGCTCAGCAAGGGCTACGACGCCGGGCCCTTCTCGATCGTGGGCAAGGTGAACGGCACGCCGATCAAGAGCCTCACCCATCTGGTCGAGGTACTGCGAGACTGCAAGGATGAGTACGTCGTCGTCGAGTTCGCCGATCGCGGGACCGAGACGGTCGTCTTCAAGCGGGCGGAGGTGCTCGCCGCGCAGGACGAGATCCTCGAGGACAACGACGTCCGCAGCCAATGCTCGCCGGACGTGGAAAAGATCTGGCACAAGGAGTGAGGGCGGTGCGCGGACGGGGCAGCGACAGCGGCGGCGAACGAGGCTCCGTCGGCAACTTCCTCGGGCGATTCGCGATCGTGCTGCTGGCGGTGCGCTGCACGGGAGTGGCGGACCGGGAATCGGCGCGCGACGTGCCCGCAACCCCGATGCAGTCCACGCCAGTGACACCCGCGATGTTGCCTGCAAACTCAGGGCTCGAGAGCGAGTCCGAGCCGCCCGAGGAGTTCGCCGGGGTCTGGCAGGACGTCGCGAGTGCAACCCACTTCGTCGAGCTCGAGAGCGGCCGGATGCGGGAGCTCCATTCCACCGACGTCGAGTTCGCCCGCGCGAGCTACGACATCGATCACGTCACGCGCAGCGTCTGGGGCCGTCGGGAGCGCTGGGATCTCTCGTTCGAAGACGAGGCGCTGGTCGTGACTGCGCCCGGTCGGGCACTACGCTTGCACAAGGCGGCCGCGCGGCCAGCGGCGCTCGATCCCGCGCCACTCGTGCTCGGCGCGCACTCGGAGCTTGGCAAGGAGCGGCTCGCCGCGCTGGTCGCGGAGTTCGCCAAGCGACGCGACATCGACCAGGCGGTGCGGACCGACGCCACGCGTGCGCACGAGATGGAGGCGGTCGACAGCGACAACACCGCATGGCTGAAGGAGCTGGTCGCGGAGATCGGCTGGATCGATGTCACGCGCTTCGGCAAGGAGGCGGCGGGCGCCGCGTTCCTGATCGTGCAGCACAGCGGCGACCTGCCGTTGATGATGGCGGTCCTGCCGGAGATCGAAACCGACGTGCGCCAGCACGGTGTCGATCCGCAGAACTACGCGCTGCTGTGGGACCGGCTGCAGGTCCGGCTCGGGAAGCGGCAACGCTACGGCTCGCAGCTCGGCACCGACGAGCAGGGGCGGATGGTGGTGATCGCGCTCGAGGATCGTGCACGCGTCGAGGAGCTGCGCAAGGCGATCGGGCTCTTCCCGCTGAAGCAGTACCTCGACCTGTTCCGCAGCGGGACGTTCGCGACCGCCGCAGACAAGAACGCGAAGCCAACGACCATCGTCTTCGAGGACGACGAGCTCTAGAAGTCTGATTCAAAAGTTCGGTTCACTATCCGGGGCGCCCTTCGATGGACCCGCGGTCACCGTTCCGACATGTCGACTGAAACCGCCTCTTGGTGAGCCACGCGTGCGGGTCGTCTCGCTCAATTGCAGCAACACCGAGATCGTCGCCGCGCTCGGCCTGGGCGACTTTCTTGTCGGCGTCGACAGCGACTCCGATTTCCCGATCGAGCTGGTGCAGCGGCTGCCGCGCGTCGGTCGCGATCTCGACATCGACGTCGCCAAGGTCGTCGCGTTGCGGCCCGACCTCGTGCTCGCCTCGAACACCGTCCCCGGCCACGAGAAGGTGATCGCCCGGCTTCACGCCGCCGGCCTGCCGCTCTTCGCTCCCGAGACAATCACCTTCGCCGACGTCCTCGGCGACATCCGCGATATCGCCCACCGCCTCGCAGTCGCCGAACGGGGCGAAGCCCTCGTCGCGCAGATCCAAACGGCAACCCATCCGGCGTACCGATCCGCGGCGTACCGATCCGGGGATCCTACGCCGACGTTTTCCGCACCTTCGTCATCGCATCTCACACCGACTCTCTTCACCCCCTCGTCGCGGCCGCCGTCCGCGATCGACGGCGGCGGCCCTCGCGACATCGGTCGCGACGGTGGGGTGCGGAAAACATCGGCGTACGGACCCCGGATCGGTACCACGCGCGGATCGGTACCACGCGGCCGAAGGTGCTCGTCGAGTGGTGGCCGCGGCCGGTGATCGTGCCGGGGCGGCAGAGCTGGGTAACCGACCTGATCGAGGCGGCCGGCGGCGTGAATCCGTTCGGCGACGAGCCGGTGAAGAGTCGGGCGGTCCGCGACGACGAGGTCGCGGCGCGCGATCCGGACGCGATCGTGATCTGTTGGTGCGGAGTGAAGCCGGAGCACTACCGACCCGAGATCGTGCGCGCGCGTGCGACGTGGGCGGGCACGAGTGCCCTCCGCCACGGCCAGATCCACTGCATCGCCGAGGCCTTCCTCGGGCGGCCAGGGCCGCGACTTGTCGAGGGCTTCCGCGCGCTGCAAAACGTCGTCGAGTCGGTGCACGCCAGCACCACCGCCAAGAGTTGACGAGCAGCGCAGCGTGCCACTCAGCGATGTCTCCTGGAAACCGAGCGCGACCGCGCTCGACGAGCTGAGCACCGCCTTCGTCGCCGACGCGGAGCGGCGCATTGACGACTTTTTCGAGGAGCATTGGCAGGAGCCGATCGTCGGTTTCGTGGCGAGCGACTTCGCGAAGGTCTGGCCGGTGCTTGCCGCGATCACCGAGCAAGAGCTGGCACCCGGCCGCCGCTTCTGCGAGTGGGGCTGCGGCTTCGCGGTGGTCGCGGGGCTCGCGGCGCGCCTCGGATTCGACGCGCACGGGATCGAGATCGAGCGCGATCTGCTCGCCGAAGCAGAGAAGCTGCTCGCGAGCCACTCCCTGCGCGTCCAGCTCGCCGCCGGCAGCTTCATCCCGCCGGGCGGCGAGCAGCTCGCCGACATCCGCGCGGAGATGGTCTGGCTCGTCACCGACGGCCCCGACGGCCACGCGCTCCTCGGCCACGCACCCGACGACTGGGACGTCGTCTTCGCCTATCCGTGGCCCGGCGAGGAGCATGTGATCGACGCGCTCTTCGATCGCTTCGCGGCGCCGGGCGCGCTGCTGGTCACCTACCGGACGGAAAAGGGGATGAGAGTGCAGCGCAAAAGCGGGCGGCGGTGACGGAGCAGCGCGATCGCGAGCGCTACGCTTCCGCGCCGACCATGTGGCCCTTGCCGATCCTCCTCACGCTCGTCTTCCAGTCGGGCACGCGCTACGTGCACGAGAAACCCGACTTCGAGGTCGCGCTGCTGAAGGACGGGCTGACGACGCGCGAGGCGCAGCTCGCGGGCTCGGCGGGAGAGCTCTACGCGCGGGTCAGCCTCGGTCCGGCGATGCTCGGTGCGCGCGCCGCGCTCGAGTCGATGCGCGACTCCTTCGTCGAGTGGAAGGTCGAGAAGACGCCGCAGGTCGACGTGCTGACGATCGAGCTCACGGAGCCGCTGCGCATCCCGCGGCTGCTCCCCTTCGGCTTCGCCGTCGGCGAGTACGTCTCGCGGGTCGGCGCGAGCGGCGCCGGGCTCGAGCTCTCGGCATGGGGATTCGCAGATGTGGAGAAGCGCCTCGACCAGCGCATCGCGACACTCCAGCAGGCGGCGGCCGCGTTGGAGCACGCGTTCGATCCGCTCCGCTGGAAGCAGCTCCGCTTCATCCACGTCCGGCCCGAGCGCAAGGAGACGGGCGTCAGTCAGCCTGCCCGGGATGATCGTCGTCTCCGACGGCTACTTCCCCGACCTCGAAGGGATCGACCTCTCGGACGGCGACCTCTCGCGGGTCGGCGCGCTCGGCCTGATCGAGGTCGCTGACGAACTCTCCCACCAGTGGAACATCTACGCCGCCGGCTTCCCCAACGAGCTCGGCGAGGGAATCTCGACCTTCACTGACGCGCTCTTCGTCGAGGCGCGCCATGGCCACGACGCCTACCTGAGGACGTTGCACTCGACGCGCCAGGGGTGGCTCGCGACCGCGGGGACCGAGACCGAGTTCGCGATCGCCAACCCCGCCGTCTACTCGAACTCGCGCTACCGCTCCGTCGTCTTCTGCAAGACGCCGGTCGTGCTCCACGCGCTGCGCCGGCGGCTCGGCGACGAGCTCTTTTTCGCCGGGCTGCGCCGCGCCTTCGAGCTGCGCTCCTTCTTCGACCAGTGGTTCTTCCGCGCCGGGTTTCCGACGCTCGAGGCGACGCACGAGAAGAGCGCGAGCAGGAGCAGACCATCGACGTCCCGCTGCAACGCGCTCTGCTGCCCGATCTCCAAGGGCTGATCTTCGGTGGCCGGCTCGTCGGACGCCTCGCGCCCGGGGAGTCGTGTGTAGAATGGAAACGTTGTTTCCACTTTCGGGCCACAAATGGACCTGTACACCCGTCATCTCACGCCGCCAAAATCGACCTTCTTCCTCTTCGGACCGCGCGGCACCGGGAAGTCGTCGTGGGCGCGCAGCACGTTTCCCGAGGCGCACTGGATTGACTTGCTCCAGCCGGACGAGCTGCGTTCGTTCGCATCGCGGCCCGAGCGTCTGCGGGATCTCGCCACCCGCACCGGCGGCCCGCGCACCTTCGTCATCGACGAGGTGCAGAAGGCGCCGGAGCTCCTGAGCGTCGTCCACAGCCTGCGCGAGACCGACCGCTCGCTCCGCTTCGTCCTGACCGGTTCGAGCGCCCGCAAGCTGAAGCGCTCTGCGGTCGACTTGCTTGCGGGGCGTGCGGTCTTGCGCACCCTCCATCCGTTCATGGCGTCAGAGCTCGGTGCCCACTTCCGGCTCGATTCGGCGCTCACGCTCGGACTGCTTCCCGTCGTACTCGGCGCCGACGATCCCGCCGAGACCCTGCAGTCGTACCACGCGCTCTACCTCAAGGAAGAGGTGCAGCAGGAGGGACTCGTCCGTTCCATCGGCGGCTTTGCGCGCTTCGTCGAGGCGATGAGCTTTGCGCACGGTGCCGTGGTCAGCGTCGCCCACGTGGCGCGCGAGTGCGAGGTCGAGCGCAAGACGGTCGAAGGCTACTTGTCGATCCTCGAAGACCTGATGCTCGGCTTCCGGCTGCCGATCTTCACGCGCCGCGCAAAGCGACGGATGGCGGCGCAGCCGAAGTTTTATTGGTTCGACCCCGGCGTCTTCCGGGCCGCCCGGACCACCGGGCCGTTCGACCGCTCGTCGGAACTCGATGGTGCGGCCCTCGAAGGGCTGGTCGGCCAACACCTGCGTGCCTGGAACTTCTACCGCGGTGGCTTGAACACGCTGCACTACTGGCGCACCCAGTCGGGCAACGAGGTCGACTTCGTCGTCTACGGCCCCGACGGCTTCTTTGCGATCGAGGTCAAGAACTCGAAGCGCGTCCATCCGCTCGACGTGAAGTCACTCCGGGCGTTCGGAGAGGACTACCCGCAAGCTCGTCGCCTGCTGCTCCATCGCGGCCGTGACCGTCTCGAGATCGAGGGGATCGCGTGCGTGCCAGTCGAGGAGTTCCTACTCCATCTGAACCCGGGTAACGCGTCGCTCGAGCCGGCGCCACCGTGATGTCGGCTTCCTCGCGGCGCTCACTTCGCTGCGGCGAAGAGGCTTGCAGTACTCGGTCGCGGCGCCGTCGCTGCAGAGCACGGTGTTGCGAGAGACCGACAGGTTTGGATCGGCGTTTCCCGCGCCGCATGCTTCGACACCACCGCGATCGGGAAGTCGACCTCCGCCAGCCGCTTGCACTCTTTCGGGATCACCCCCATCCCCCTGATCGGATCGGCAGGAAGTCGAGGCACGCCACGATCGGCCGTCATCGCGCAAGCAGGAGCGATCGCAGCGACACCGCGACGACCCGAGGATCGGGGACGTCGACGCCTTCGAGCATCGTCACGAGCACCGCGAACGGCGCGTTGTAATGGGACTTCTCGAGGAACGACCGCAAGCCGAGCGTGTCGCGCATCGGGTCGATGCGGCGTCGGTACTTCACTTCCACCGGGATGCGCTTCTCGCCGATCGTGAGCACAAAGTCGACCTCGGGCTCCTCCCCACGTTCGGGGAAGTGCGCGACGTCGAGGTTCGGGATCGAGGCGAGGAAGGAGCCGGCCACGCTCTCCGCGATGTGGCCGGCGAGGTCCGTGAGATGCGGGGCGCGCTCGAGCGTCTCCGGGTCGATCGGGATCACCTCTTCGAGCCAGCTCTGGCGCAATCCGTGGTCGACGATGCAGAGCTTGGACGGGCCCCGCTTCTTCTTCAGGCGAAGCTCGAGCGGACGCACGAGCCGCAGGAGCAGCGAACCGTCGAGGAAGTTGAGGTAGCTCAGGATGCGCTGCCAACCGACGTTGGCCCGCAGTGCGTGCTTCACCTCCGCGATCAGCATCGCCGGCGACGGCGCCTGGCCGGTGTAGCGGCAGCCGAGCCGGAAGACCTCCTCGAGCAGCTCGCGGTCGCGCCGGCGGCCGCGCTCCCCCATCCGCAGGTCGTGCTGGATCACACGCCGGATCACCGTCTCGTTGAGCTGGTCGGCGATCTCCGGCCATTCGGCCTGTGGCCGCGTGTGGACGAGGGGATAGCCGCCGCGCTCCGAGAACGCGGCGAAGGCGCGATCGCGAACCTCCCGATGCCGAATCCCATTCGGCTCGAGGCGGCGCCAGAACTCGACGTCGAGCAACGGCTGCAGGCCGTTCGGCTTGAGCAGCGGTTCGATCGTCTCGCCGAAGCGCAGGCCGGCGATCTCCCGCAGCAGGAGCGTCCCGAGCTCGAGCGACGCGATGCGACCGGCGAGGCTGTCCCGGCCCGCCTCGATCCGCAGCGCCGAGCTGCCCGTGACGACGACCTGCACCGTGTGGTGGTCGACGAGCGCCTTGATCTGGGGAGCCCAGTCGCGAAGGTTCTGGACCTCGTCGAGGAAGACGAAGGCCGGCTCGCCGGCATGGGCCGCTTGATTGAGCGTCCGCCCGAGGATCCGGTTCTCGTACCAGCGGACGATCTCGAGCACCGGCGTCTCGATCGCACGCAGCAGCGGCAGCTCGTCGAACTGCACGCGCAGGATCCGCCGCGGATCGATCCCGCGCTCCTTCAGCAGGAAGTCGATCGTCTGTTCCTGCAGCGTCGTCTTGCCGACCTGGCGTGCACCGCGCAGCACGATCGCCGGCGCGACCTTGGCGTCGAGCCGGCGCAGCATCGTCTCGAACACCCAGCGCCGGTAGGGCGGCAGCACCCGGGACGGAAGCCCCTGCCACCACGGGTTGGCGTCCCGCAGGTGCGCGTCGATCTCCGGTGGGAGACGCAGCTGGTCGAAGAGGTCGGGACCGCGGTCCATCACGTCGAGGTTGCTCCTCCGGTCGAGTCGATCGGCGGCTCTGCGGGCGGGCGTGCTCGCGCAGGACCATCGGCGGGTCGAGCGCGTCGACCGACAGATAGTAGTGGGCGACCTTGGTTACCGCGTGACTTCGATCAGGTGCAGCTCGCCGGAGCCGAGATCAAGGCTCGTCACGTCGTAGCCGAGGTTCTTCTGGTGGACGTCGTCGACCTGCCGTCCGAGCGACCGCTCGTGGTCGAGCACGAACTGCATCGCGATCCCCTCGGTCTCGAAGGCCGGCCGCAGCCGTCGCACTTCGGGCGTCCCGCGCGCGGGGTGCGGGAGCACGAGCGCACTCGCCATCCGCGCGACGCCCTGCAGCGTGAGCGAGCGCTGCTGTCCGAGCTCGTGGCGCGGCAAGCGGCGCCTCGCGGCGCACCGGCGCCTTGGTTCGGCTTGCCAGGAGGCGCTCGTCGTAGAGAACGAGATCTGCCGATCGAGCTGACGCATCGACCAGTGCTGATCCGCGGCCTCGCGCATGAACCACTGGCGGGCCGTCGGGTTCTCGACCTGCATCAGCAGACGAAAGTGGCTCCAGCTCAATTCGCCACACGCCGTGTGGCGAATCTTCTCCACCCCGGAATCGAGACGCGCTGCGTCTCGAATCTCGAACATCCGGTGGAACTGCCGCATCTTGCGCAGGTTGGTGACGTCGAATCCGCGGCCAAACTCCGTCGTCAGCCGATCCGAAAGTGCCTCCAGCACCGCCTCGCCATAGGCAGCGCGTTCCCGCCCACCCTGTTCGTGTTCGACGATCAGCCGCCCGACGTGCCAGTAGGCCCGCACCATGGCGACGTTCACCAATCGATAGGCGGAGACCCGCGCCTGCTCCAACACCGCCCGGACCTCGCGGTAGAGCTCGGCGATGACGACTGAGACGACAGCGTGCTTCCGAGCCATCACGCGTCCTCCGTCTCGAACATCAGGCGGTGGAAGTCCTCCTCGATGCTCATCGCGTTGACCGTCCTCACGGGCATCCGGATCCGGAGTGCCGCAAGCTACAGGACGGCCCAGCGGATGGTGAAGAGCGATTCAGTCGCGGTGTGCTGGGTCAGACGGCGCTCCAATGCCTCGACGAGCGAGACGCCTCCATCGTCGAAGTCGGAAAAGAGCAGGTACTCCTCGCGCTCGTAGAAGTCGACCGCGAGTCGCGTGAACGTCAGCAAGCCGCGCTTGCCGCGGAGCGCTTCGACGACGTGCTCGCCCAGTGGATGAAGTGTCTTGTCTTCGAAGCGCTTGGGGGTCTCGCTCATCGCACGGCCGCAGGACAGCGGGTCGGCGCCGTCGGGGGCGGAGCATGCGATGTCCTGACCAAAGCCGGCGACCAGCGCGGCGCCTCGCAATCGCGTGGTGCTCCGGCCGGGCATCCCGATCCGCATCGCGCTGGATCCGGAGCTTCGGCTCCCGAGCAAGCCCACCCGGCGGCTGTACGTCGGCGGCTCCGCTTGCTTCGCCATCCCGGAGGCCGGCGAGGCCGTGGACGAGCAAACGCACCATCGACGGCGAGACCGGACCTCGATGTAATCGCGCGCGCTTCGTGAGCTACGAGTGATCGGGATCCTGGCGGCGCGGCTCGATTCGGATCGGCACCGGAACGATCGGCGATGAGAGCGACCTCGCCTCCAAACCCTCCTGACCCGCCCCGCGACGACGCGCGCGAAGAGGACGAGATGCCCGCGTTGCCCGCGCCGCCGCAGCCGGGTGCTCCGGCAGCGCCTCTTTGCGAAGCCCCGGACCTTCCCCGCCGGTACCGGGTTGATCGTGAGATCGCGCGGGGTGGCATGGGGTCGATCCACCTCGTGTACGACGGGGAGCTGCGCCGCCACCTCGCCCTGAAGGTTCTCCTGCAAGGCGCCTCGGCGGATCGTGCCAGCGGGTCCAAGGCGGTCGATCCCAAGTCCCGCGGACGGTTCATCGAGGAGGCGCAGGTCACCGCGCAGCTCGACCATCCTGGCATCGTGCCCGTGCACGATCTCGGGGTCGACGCGGCCGGCCGCGCCTACTTCACGCTGAAGCTGGTCAAGGGCGACGACCTGCGCGAGATCTTCGAGAAGGTGCGCGCCCGCGACGAACGGTGGAGCCAGACCCGTGCGCTCGGCGTGATCCAGCGCGTCTGCGAAGCCGTGGCCTACGCTCACGACAAGGGAGTGATCCACCGCGACCTCAAGCCCGCGAACATCATGGTCGGCCGCTTCGGCGAGGTGTACGTCATGGATTGGGGCCTCGCCCGCGTCCTCGACCAGCCCGATCGGCACGACCTGCGTCTGCGCGAAGAGAAGGCCACCGTCCACATTCACAGCGGGCGCCGCGAACGGGCCCGCCGCGAACCCGACGCACCGCTCGAGACCATGGACGGCGACGTGATCGGAACGCCCGCGTACATGTCCCCCGAGCAGGCGGGCGGCAGGATCGCCGAGCTGTCGCGAGCGGCCGACGTCTACAGCGTCGGGGCGATGCTCTACGAGCTGCTCGGCGGGCGCAGGCCGTATGCGCTCGCGGGCGACCGCGTCACCCCGTACGAGATCCTGGCGCGCGTGCGCGCCGCCCCACCGGAACCGCTCGCCACGATCGACCCGTCCCTGCCCGCCGAGCTGGTGGCGATCTGCGAGAAGGCGATGGCGAGAGATCCCCGTCAGCGCTACCCGGACACGCGCGATCTGGGCGAGGACCTTGCCGCATTCCTCGAGCATCGCGTGGTCTCGGCGTACCGCACGGGGCCCCTGATCGAGCTGCGCAAGTGGATCGACCGCAACCGGGCGCTGGCCGCGACCCTGGCGGCGGCGTTCGTGCTCACGCTCGGCGGCGCGGCCGGCATCGCGGTCGTCGCCGAGCGAGGACGCGAGGCGGAGGCCGCGGCCAAGCGAGAGGTGGAGCGGAAGAACGTCGACCTGGCCGCGGCCGAAGTCATGGCGCGAGCAGCACAGGCGACGGCCGAGGAGCAGCTCGAGGAGATCACCCGGCTCTCGGACCTGACTCTCCTGGCCGAGCTGGAGGCGGCCGAGCCCGGGCTCTGGCCGGCACGGTCGTGGCAGGTCGCGGCCATGGACCGCTGGATCGACAACGTGCGCGTGCTCGGCGGCCGGCTCCCACTCCACGCGACCGACTTGGCGCGGCTCCGCGAGCAGGGCGAGGAGAAGCCCTCGTCGTCGCTCGGTGGCGGCGGCTTGCCCACGTGGACCTTCGCGGAGCGGACGCTTCAGTGGCGCCACGACAACCTCGCGAGGTTGGTTGCCGGCATCGGCCGCATGGTCGGCGCCGGCGAGGAGTCGCTGCTCGCGCAGGTCGAGCGCCGCCGGGAACGAGCACGCGAGACGCGTGCCCGGACGGTCGATGGCTACGAGAAGGAGTGGGCCGAGGCGATCACGGCAATCGCGCTGGCGGACGTCTACGGTGGTTTCGAACTCGGCGAGATCGAAGGGCTCGTGCCGATCGGCCCGGACCCGAAGTCGGGGCTCTGGGAGTTCTGGCACGTCGAGAGCGGGACGCGGCCGGAGCGCGACGCGACCACCGACAAGTCCACCGACGAGCTGCGACCGAACGAGGAGAGCGGGATCGTCCTCGTGCTGATCCCGGGGACGACGACGTGGATCGGCTCGCAGGCGACCGACCCTGCGCAGCCGTACTACGACCCGTTGCACCAGCCGAACGAGATCCTGCATCAGGTGACGCTCGCCCCCTACTTCCTGTCGAAGTACGAGATGACCCAGGGGCAATGGCTCCGCCTGACCGGCGTGAATCCGAGCGACCAGCGCATTTCGACCGCGCTCAAGCTGACGGCGGTGCTCTCGCATCCGGTGCAGCTCGTCGATTGGGAGATGTGTTCGCACGTGCTGGGACGCTACGACCTCGCGTTGCCGACGGAGGAGCAGTGGGAGAATGGGGCTCGCGGCGGGACCTCGACGCCGTGGTGGACCGGTGCCGATGCGCGGTCCCTCGCCGGGGCCTCGAACCTCGCGGATCACAGTTACACGCGCGTATTCCGGGATGGTCGTCGAACCGAAGACTTCGATGACGGCCACGCGGCGCAGGCGCCGGTCGGCAGCTTCCGCTCCAACCCCTTCGGGCTGCACGACATGACCGGCAATGTCGCCGAGTGGTGCGCCGATTGGTACCAAGCCCCATTACCGGTCGGCGAGCCGTCCGCCAACGCACCGCTTGGCGCCGCGCCGCAGGAGCCCGATCCAGAGGCCGGCGGCAAGCCCGCCCGCGGCACCCGCGTGATGCGCAACGGCACCTTCCTCGAGACGGCGTTCTCGGCCCGCGCCGCCTATCGCAACTACGACGACCCGTCGTACCGATTCGCCGCCGTCGGCGTGCGGCCGGGCCGCAAGGCCACCGACTGACCGAGCCCTGGGACGCGAGCCATCCTCGGGGTCGCGGCTGTTAGCGAAGTGGTAGCTCCCGCCGCTCAAGCTCGCTGCAGATGACGGATTCGGGCTCCGGCTCGCACTGTTGCGCCGCTACGCGGCCGACCCCGGCGTCGACTTGCTGCGGCTGTTTCGCCAGATGCTCTTCTCGTGGTGGATCGGCAATGGCGACCTGCACCTCAAGAATCTGGCGCTGCTGTCGCGCGATCCGACACGACCGCGCCTGTCGCCCGCCTACGACCTGCTGAGCACGAGCTTGGTGATCATGAACGATCCGCTCGCGCTCCCGGTGCGCGGCAAGAAGAGCGATCTCGACCGCGCCGACTGGCTCGTGTTCGCCGACTACTGCGGCCTGCCGCGCAAGCTGGCCGAGCTCGAGATCGATCGGCTGCCGAGTGGGCTCGCGCCTGCGCAGCAGTTGCTCGGCGCGAGCTTCCTGCGAGACGAGTTCCGCGCGGCGTTGGCGGCGTCACTCGAAGCCAGGAGTCTGCAGCTCGCGCGCTCCGCATGACGCGCGGCCGAGCGATCCGGTGTGTCTCTCGTGCGGGTCCCGGCGCGGTCGAACCGCGAAGAAAACCACGGCCGCGCGGGCGATGCTGCGCCCGGAACCGCCGCGCAAGGTCGCTCGCCGTCGGTCGACTCTGAAGGGAGCCTCCCTGCCCTCCGGCACGCCGCTAGCATTCCCGCCTTTTCCGGCCCGGCATCTGACGCCGT
>CAYRQC010000292.1:0-3844 GCA_964426265.1 uncultured Phycisphaerales bacterium
CGCCCGCTCCACCACACGCCGCGGCCGCCAGGCAGAGGAGCGAACCAAGGGCGGATCGGGCGCTGTCGAACAATCGCTCGCTTCGCAGAACCGAGCCGGTCGACTCGTCACGAAGCGCGAGGGTTGCCGCCATTCTCGAGCACTCCTGAAGGTTCAAAGCGGCTTCCACAGAGGCCTGCGGTGACCGCTACCTGCATGGCTTTCGCCGACGCAAGCGCAAAACCGAGACCGTCGAACGGAACTCCCCGTCCGGGCTCTCGGTCAGCCCGGTGGCTTCCGACGCAGCAAGGCTCTTAACTATCCCGCCATCAGCAGGAGCGCAATGTTCGACGCGGGAAGCCTCTCGCCGTCCTATCTTGCGGCCTGGAGCAGCCCCTCCAACCGGGGGGCGAACGAGGAACGCCTGCGTCTGTCACAGCTCACATTTTGGAGTGCACTTGCGGTAGCCGCACCGAACGCGGTCGCGATGGCGGGGGAGCCATCGACCGTGGATTGCGTGCCCGCAGTCACCGCGATTGTCATCGACGGCCGCCTTTCCGAGTGGCAGCTCGACGAAGCAGACTGGCGGCCGCTCCAGGCGTCCGATCCCGGGCTCGCTCCCAAGGATCTGAGCGCGGCACTAGTCCTTCGCTACGACGCGGATGCGCTCTACCTCGCCCTGCGGCTGCAGGACGAGCAGGTGATTGCCGACACTCCCGACTTTTGGAATGCCGACGGGATTGACCTCTACTTCGACCCGCTCCCCTCCGGTGAGCGGTTCACCACACGGCCGAGCGTGCCAGCGCGCACGCGGATCGTCCTGCTTCCGTTCAACCATGGACGCCGGTTCGGAGTGATCACCTGGGCTGGACGCCCCGTTCTCGGTCCGGGAAGCATGACCGGAATCGAGGCCGTGACGCGCGAGGTCGCCGAGAGCAGTGGTGTCTTCGTGATCGAGGCCCGAGTCCCGCTCTCACCGCTCGGGGTCGATCCGCGACGCTCCGGAAAGATCGGCTTCGAGGTTGCCATTCGCGATCACGACGGTGGTGATCGCAACGCTGGCGAAGGCGCACCGCCGGAGCGCGGCGCGCTCTCCCTGACCGGCCGCACCGATCTGGCGGCGAGCAGCGGGCCACTCCCGGTACTGAGCTTCATCGGTCAGCCGACGAGCTTCACTCGTGCTGCGCCGTGGGGTTCGCGTGGCGTCGGCATCGGGGCGGCGCTGCTCGTGCTCGCGCTCTTCTGGCTGGTCGGCAAATCGGCGCGGCGCGTCCATCGAGTCGTGCAGCCGCGCTTTCCGCGTTGGCGATCGATCGGCTCGATCGCGTTCGGCGTCATTGCGTTGCTCCTGGTTGGCGGCGTCGATGCCGCCGAGCTCTTCGCGACGTGGCGCGCCGAGTCACAGTTGCAGCGCTGCTCCGAATCGGTGGCAGCCGCGCTCCGGGAGCTGGAGCTTCCCGAGGTCGCCGCGCGGCTGCGCGGTGCCGACGATGCAGCGCTGCTGGCACTTCTCGCCGGTCGCTCGCTGCCGATCACCGACGCCAATCGATTCGAGCAGCTCCCGGTCCTGGCCGACGACGACAAGGGACCCGGCGAGTATCGATCGCTCGATCCGATCCCCGGCGTTCCGTTCGCCGAGTACGGCGTACGTATCGATCGTCGAGCGCCGGCCGCAGAAGGAGTCGGGCTGCTCGACGTGGTGCTCGATCGGCCGCAGCCGGTCCGGCGCGTTCACCTTGCGGTGGCGGCGCTCCTGCCCGAAGCGGCGCGCCGCGGGCAGATCGTCGATGCGATTGAAGTCCAGCTCCACTTCGCGAACCGCCCGCCGGAAGCAGTGCAGTCCAAGTCGTTCACGATCGACGACGCACGCACCGAACCGATCGGGCATGACCTGAGGACATGGGGCCGCGCTCGTCTCGAGGCGGGTGCTCGTGATGAGCCGTGGCTCGCCGCCACTATCGCCGGCAGCGAGCTGCATCACGTCGACCACTTCGTGCTGGAGGTTGTCGATCCGCTGGCATTGGGCGGCGCCCCCGCGCCGCTCGCACGCATCACGCTCTTCCCGACGCAGGCGGCGGTGGGGACGGTGCTTTGGGTCTCCGGCATCACGCTCGAGTCGGGAGACGCCACTCCGAAGTACCGGCCACTGGTTCTTGGCAGCACCGATCGCAATGGCTTCCCGATGCCGATGCGCGCCGGCCGACCCGCGCCGCGTGAGCTGCGCGCCCCGGTCAAGCCGGGCAGCGAGCCGACGCGCACGCTGCTCTACGGTCGCGCCGACCAGCCGCCGCTCGAGCTGCAGCGACTGCGCCTCTACTACCGCGCCGAAGGGCCGGTGCTGCGGGCGCTCGCCGACACCGCGACGCTGCGGGTGCGCGCGTGGTTGCTCGTCACGCTCGACGGCGGCAGCGATCCACTGCGCATCCCCCTGCGCGCGGGGCTCGAGATCGACGACGCGCAGCTCTACGAACCGCAGCATCCCGCTTCGATGACGAGCTTCCTCGCATCGACCTTCGACCTCGGCGAAACGCAGCTCCACTACGACGGTTTCGAGGTTCCGCTGCCGAACGCGGCGACGACGGCCGACTCGGTTCGCGTCCGCCGTGTCGAGCTCGAGCAGCCGGCGGAGTGGCGCGGCGCGCTGATCGTCGCGGGCATGAGCGCCCTCGTGCGTGACGAGCCGCCACCGCCACCGCCCCTCCATTCGGTCACCATCAACGGTGGCAACCTCGCACTCGCGCCAGCGACCATCGCGGAGCTTGGCGACCGGGCGCGCGGGCTCGGCTTCGCCGTCGTGCGCGAGGGAGTCGTGCGGCAGGTCGGTGGTGCATTGCCGCCGGCGGTCGCGGAGCGCCTCCTCGGCACGGGCGTCGCCGCCACGGGGGCCGGGGACCCGGCGGACGTCGTCCGTCGCGAGCAGCGGGCCGGCCACCACTTCTCGGTGGTGACGCTGCTGTGCGCGCTCGGCGGCGGCAACTACGAGGTGCTGCTGCTCCACGAGCGGCCGGCGCTCGCGAGCCTGCGTGCGGCGCGCGACGTGACCGCGTGGGTCGTCGGGCTGCTCGCGCTGCCGTTCGCCCTGCTCTTCGTGGTGGATGGCCTCACCCGGATCTCGCGCATCCGGACGCGGCTGTCGCTGCTCTTCCTGTTGACCTCGCTCGCGCCACTCATCGTGCTCTTCGTCGTCCTCGCGAACCTGCTCTCGAGTGAGCAGCGACGCGCGGAGGAGCGGCGCGCCGACGAGATCGTGAGTCAGGTCCGCGATCGTGCGCGCCGGCTTTGCGAGCTGGCGAACGAGCATGCGGCGCGCACGCTGCGCGACCTCGAGGGGAGCGAGATCCTGACTGCGCGCGTCGGCGATGACGAGGTGCGTCGCCGCCTGGTCCAGATGGCGCAGCAGTTCCCCGATCCGGACGCGAAGGTGGCGATCGTCGTCGAGGCGCCGAGCGAGGCGGGAGCGGCGCGCCGGATCCACTCGGCCGAGCTCGGCGCGGCCGACCCGCGCTTCGACGCCCCGCACGAAGGGCTCTCGCTGTCGTGGGGGGATGTCGTCTTCTCGGGCTCGGCCGCGAGCAGCCGGCGGGCGCTGCGAGTCCGCGTCGCCGGGCACATCGACAGCTCGGTGCTGCGCTCGGTGCCGCTCGACGTCGCGGAGTCGGAGACGGTCGCGCTGTTGTCCCCGCACCTGCGGCGAGCGGGCGCCGAGTTCGTTGGTGGCGAGCCGCTCACCGGAAGCACGTCGGCCGCCGCGATCGGCGGTCCGCTCGCGCGAGCAGCGGCACGCGAGCTCGACGCCGGTCGCGGCGTCTTCTGTCAGCCGCTCGCGGGCGGCGGAACCTGCGGCTTCGACCTGCTGCGCGGCGCA
>CAYRQC010000293.1:0-4777 GCA_964426265.1 uncultured Phycisphaerales bacterium
GCTCAGGCCCCACCGGGCGTCGAGGATGTAACAGCCGACGAAGGCGCCGGTCTTGAAGCCGGCGTGTTGCAGCACCTCGGGCAACAGCAGCGCCGCGGTGTTCACGACGAAGGTGCCATTCTCGCGGGCGCCGTGCGCGCAGGGGAAGACGCCGGTGAGGATCGAGGTGTGCGACGAGAGGGTGATCGGCGCGGCGCACCACGCTTGTTCGTAGACCACGCCTTGCGCCGCGAGGCGGTCGAGACACGGCGTGTGGGCCACCTTGGAGCCGTAGCAACCGAGGTGGTCGCGGCGCGTCGTGTCGAGGGTGACGAGCAGCGCGCTGCGCGCGGTCGCACCGTGGACCGATGGGTCGCTCGGCGCGCCGCCCTGTTTGCCGCACGCCGCGAGGAGAGCAAGGAGCGCGGGCACGATCGAAAGCAGCTTGGGACGCATGAAGTCGTGGCAAACTATCCGGCGCTTCTGGGGCCTTCAAACCGCGGGACGCAGCGCGCGTGGCCCGGTGTGCCGGAGCGACTGGATCGACGGAGCGCACCGAGCCGTGAAGTCGCACGATCGAGTCGACGAGGGAAGCGTGCGCGGTCGGGTCGCGACCCGGCTGCTGCTCTTTGTGCTCGTGGCGATCCTGGCGGCACTCGCGGCCGTGCTGTGGTGGCTGCTCGACAGCAAGAGTCTCGTCGCGCCGAGCGATCGGCGGCCGCCGGCCGCAGACGCGGCGTCGGAGCGCGACACCAACGACGGCAAGCGGGTCGAGTCGCTCGTGGCAGCAGTGACCGCCGACCGCCGCGCTTCCACCGTCCCGGTGAGCGCCGCCACCAGCCTTCGCGCGATTCCAGTGGTTTCCGCGGATGACCCGGCACCGCTGCCGCCGAGTGAGCCGCCACTCCACGGCATCGAGGTCGAGATCATCGACGCAAAGTCGCAGACAGCGGCAGCGCATGCGTTGGTGACCGCCCTGCCGTTGGACCGGTTGCAGCGTCGATGGGAGCGTGGCGAGCAGTTCTACGACTTCCTGGCCGACCCACAGGCGTGGCGCCACGACGGAGCCGACGTGGTGCGGGCCGACGCCACCGGCCGCGCCATGGTGCCGCAGTGTGATGCCTCGCTGTTGCTCCTCGTGGCACTCGACACGCGTCGCGGCGGCTTGGTCGTCTATCCGCAGATGCTCGAGTCGGCCGACGAACCATTGCGTCTCGAGCTCGAGCCCGCCTGGATCCTGCGCGTGCAGGCGATCGACGACGCCGGACGACCGCAGGCCGATGTGCCGATCGTCTACGGCCGGTTGCGGCGTGCGCGGACGCGGCCGCCCGATGGCATCGCGACGTTCGTCGGTCTCGATTGGACCGCGGACGCAGGTCTCGATTGGACCGCGGCCGCAGGTTGGCGGCCGCCCGTCGAGCGCGAGCGACTCGAGCCCGTGGTCGCGATCCGCGGCTTCGGGGTTCAAGGACCTGAGGCGTGCTTCTCCGAGACGGAGCCGCCCACCGAGCCGATCCAGTTGCGGGTGCCGGCCGGCGGGGAGGTCGTGCTGCGAGTGGTCGACGACGAGGGGCGTTGCGTCGCGATCGGCGGGAGTGCACAGCTCGCGCAGGTCGACGCCGAGTTCGCCGCCGAGCGCGCCGCCCCACTCACCCCCGACCAGAAGGCGGAACAGAACACGTTCGGACGGATCGAGCTCGATCCGAGCGGCGAGACGCGCCTCGCCTGCTTCCCGCTCGGGCTGCACGTTTCGGTCGACTATCAGGTGATCGAGTACGACCTCGCAGATGTCGAGGCCGACGGCCCGACGCACGTCAACGAACGCGTCGCGGTGGCACTCCCGCTTGTGACGGCCCATCGCATCGTCGTCGGCCACGCCGTCGACACGCAGCAGGTGCCGGTCGGCGCCACCACGGCGACCGCGACGCTGCGTGGCGAGACCGCCGGCGGGAAGCCGATCTTCCGACGCGTGCACGTCGACCTCGCGCTCGATGGGGAGTTCCGGATCGATCTCGAGGCGACGAACGGCATTCCAGCGTGGGGCGCGCTCGAGCTCCACCTGATGACCGAGCCGGGAGCGGCACGGAGCGTCGACGAGCCTCGCCGTCCGCTCGAGTCGATGGCAATCGCCCTGCCCGAGTACCGCGACCGCGGCGAGAACGACGTCGGCGAGATCGTCCTGCGGCCGACTCCGCTCGTCGTGGACGGAACGGTCGTCGATGACGCGGGGTCGCCGTTGCCGGGCGTGCGGGTCGACCTGTTCGCAGTCCAGCCGCCGCTCGGTCTGGAGGACTTGTTGGATTCGTTCGAGCCCGCAGCCGACGGCTCGTTCGAGTGCTACGGCGCCTATCCCGGCATCGAGCTCGGCCTCATGGTGAAGGCTTCCGACGCGCTCTCGAAACGGATCGTGCTGACCGAGCTTGGATCAACCGTGAACGTGGTGCTCATGCGCAAAGGTGGCATCGCCGGTTCGATCGACCCGCGTTCGCCGGTACCCGCCGAGCTTGCGTGCGCCGAGGTGGTCGAGCTCGATCGCCCGCCCGATCCCGGCGAATGGTGGGATCGCCAGCGGTTGCGCAACCTCAACGCGAGCGGCACGTTCGTTTGGACGGGGCTGAGGGCCGGTCGCTGGCGCGTCTCGTTCGTGCCGTGTGTCGATACGCCGCTCGACGTGCCGTTGGCGGAACCGATCGAAGTCGAGGTGCGGTCCGGCGAGATCACGCGCGATCCGCGGCTGCAGAGCATGCGGCTCGGTGCCACGCTCGCGCAGCTCAGCATCGATGTCACACTCCCGGACGGCCGCGTTCCCGAAGGCGGCGAGCTGGCGCTCCTCGGCGACCCACGGGGACGCTTCGACGCTGACTCGACTCGGTTTCTCGGCGACCACGTGCAAGTGCCGCGCTTCGCCGACGCCAGCGATGTCGCGATCCGCGTGGCAGGATTCCGGCCGGTGGTGTTACTGCAGATCTCCGAGGACACTCGCGTGCGGCTCCAGCCGGAGATCCCGTGTCGGTTCATCCTCCCGCGACTGCCCGCCGGCTCCCCCGAGATGACGTTGGACACGCTGGCGCTCGAGGCGGTCGACCACGAACTCCCGAAGCAATGGAACCGGCTCGACGTGTCGCTCGCCGGAAACGACTGGGTGACTGCCCTGCTGCCACTGCCGGGCTGCTACCACGGTTTACTCATCGGCAGTGGTCTGAACGCCACTCTCGGCGAGTTCCAGTCCGTCCGCGTCGCTCCGTTTGCGGTCCCCGACTCCGCCGACGAGGTCACCATCCGCCTCGAGCTCGACGAGGAGTGATCGGCGTGTCGACTTCGGCGAAGGGAGTCGCGCGTTGAAGAGCGGAGTGTCTCCGACGCCAGGACTCGCGCGCGGGAGTCGCCTGAGAGGCTGAGCAGAAACCCAAGTTCCATCAATAACCGACCATCCGGCCAGCGTTTTTCGTCGGTTGACACTGGAAATCGGGATCCGCGACCCGCGTGATGCCGCGGCTCGACACGAGCGGCGACTCAGAATGTCCTGGCTTGAAGCGGCCGGCGGGTGGGGAAGCGCTCCCCATCTCGGTGGATGGCAGCAACCGGCTGGGTTAGCCGCGGAGCGTGATCAGGCGCAGGGTGTTGTAGGTGAGGGCCAATAGACACGCGCTGCCGAAGGCTTGATCGAGGCCACGAACGGCAAAGCCACCCAGCCCGCGGTGCGCCTTGGCATCAACATTCACGGTCTCGGCGGTCGCGGCGCGCTGCTTGTAGATCTCCTTGGCATTGGGGCTGGCCATGCGCGTGCGCCATTCGGCGACCGCCTGGGCGAGTGCGCCAAGGTGCGCGAGGTCGGGCGCGGCGGGCGGGCGAAGACAACGGCCTCCCGCTGCGCGACGCTGTTGTCGTGGCAGGCCGCGCAATCGATAGTCTCGACGTTGTCGACTGGAGGAGCCTACATGTCGCAAAGTCGCTTCCTCGCTGGCGTCGCGGCGGCCACGTCGATCGTCACCAACGGACCGGTCGCATACGCGCAGGTCGAGCGCTGGCATGTGTACGGCTACGACCGGCGCGAAGTGTTCGGCGACCGGCTCGCGTGGCTCGATGATCTCGACGATGACGGAATCCCGGAGCTCGCCGTGAGCGCGACGGCGGGGATGCTCGTGGTCGACGTCGGGAATCCGAACGACGACGACCGGGTGCGCATCCTCCGGGGCGCCGACCTCTCGCAGCTCCTCGAACTCCACGGGGGATGGGCGACCTCCTTCGGTGCGGCCATCCATCGCTGCGGCGACTTCGATCGGGACGGCGTCGACGACGTCCTTGTCGCGCAGCTCACGGACGGCAGCGGGCGTGGCGTGGCGAACGTCCATTCGACGTCGACGGGTGCGCTCCTCCGTGTGTACGACACGCCCGACACCAGCGACTGGTGGGGTGTCGAATTGGGTGCGGTCGGCGACGTCGATGGCGACGGGATCGGCGAGGTGGTGATCGGCCTGCCGATGTCCGACTACGGCGCTGGTGCGGTCGGGTCGATCCGCGTCGTCGGCAGCGCGGACGGAGCGACGCTGGCGGAGTGGCATGGCGCATCGAGAAGCAACTTTGGCTCGATCTAGAGCATGAGCACGACTCCCGACGTCAACGGTGACGGAACGCGCGACCTCGCCACGCTCGAATGGAAATCGGTGTCCGGCGGCAAGACTCACTTCGATGTCCGCGTCTATTCGGGCGTGACGCTCGCCCCGCTGCTTTCCAAGGACTTCGTCAAGACCGGCAGCAACTACGCCGAGGGAATCGGGTCGTGCGGGGACGTCAACCT
>CAYRQC010000294.1:0-3789 GCA_964426265.1 uncultured Phycisphaerales bacterium
GCCGATGTTTCCCGCAGCAAGCGCCGCACTGTTGAGCATCAGCCGCCGGAGATGCGGCTGCCAATGGGCGACGCGGCCGCTCCAGCCGCGCTTCAGGAAATGGTGGGCATTGAGCTGGGCAAAGCGATCGCCGAGCTTGAACCCCGCCCAGCTCCAATGCCGCCAGTAGTAGACGAACTCGAGCACGCGTGCGCCGTGATCCACCAAGAAAGGGACCGGATTGCCGGTCGTTCCGCTGGTGAAGGAGGGGCGCGCTCCGCGGCGGCCGGCTCCGCTCGCGTGGAGATCGGAGGCAGCCCGGCGGACCTCTTCCTTGCAGAGCAACGGCAGCTTTGCGAGGTCGCCTTCGCTTTCGATGTCGCGCGGTGAGAGGCCGCGTTCGGCGAAGACGCGGCGATACCACGGCGTCTCGCGGCAGGCGACCTCGACGACCGCTCGCAGCAGCTCCTCCCGCCACGGCCGCCACTGCTCCAGCGGCTCCAACGGGTGGCTCCGGAACGCCCGCTTCAGCCGCGCGATGGCGAACGGATGGAAGAAGTCGCGCAGCGAGAAGTCGATCTCGGGCATGCGTCTCCGGCTCCTCGGCGGCTCGCGGGGGCGCGGATCGTAGCGCCCTGCCGATCACTCGCGGGTGAAGCGAATCGTGGTGATTCCGTGCGGCGCGAGATTGCAGTGCTGCGCCGCGATGAACCCCGGGAGCGCGAGCCGGACCTCGACTCCGTCGGCCGCGATGCCGCCGATCTCCTGCAGATCGACGAGTATTTCATCGAGCCCTCCGCGCGCCGGCCGGCACGACAGCACCAGGACGTGGCTCGTGGCGTCGCAGTCGGACTCGGACTCGTTGCCGCAGGAGATGCTGACGAGCGGCCCGGCGCCGACCTCGGTAACGGTCGACGGAAACCACGGCCGATACTCGATCGCGACGAGCGGACAGCGGAACCGCAACGCCTCCTTCACGAGCGCCGCGTCACGCCTCGCGATCGCCGTCGCGTCGATCGCCGGCGCCACTCGCCGCGCACTGAACGCGAGATGGAACGTGCGTTCATCACCGAGCGTCGGCTCGAGCCGCTCGAAGCGAACCTTGCCCGCGTCTTTCGTCTCGCCCACCACCGGTCGATCAAGCAGATGGAGCCAGAGCGGATCTCCCGGCGCCGGCCGCGGCTCGCCCATCCATCCGGGCGCGCCACGCTGGAACGCGAACGCTTCACGCGTGAAGACGCAGAGCTCATGGGTGAAGCGCGGCGTCTCGGCAGGCGCCGCGAACTCGATGCGGATCGCGCCGGTCGTGCACGTCGTGAGCGAGCGAACGCCCGGCAGGAAATCGTCGTCGCCGATGACGCCGGCCGCGCTGGTCCAGCTCACGCGTTTCACGAGCGGCTCGGCGCCGAGGCTCTCCGGTGCGAGATCGACGATGGGGAGGAGGAAGCGCAGCGGATCAGGGGCCTCGTCATCGAGCGCCGATGCGCCGAGGTTCACCGTGCCGGTCCACTCGATGCGGTCATCGATGGTGGTCACGCGCGTCTCCGTGTGACGAAGCACATCGTTGCGCCGGTCGATGGCGTACGTTGCGGTCGAGGGGCTGGTCTTCACCGATCCGCCACCCGCGAGGCTCACTGGTCGTTCGTACCAGCGGTACTCGTCGTCAGCGGGAAAGGGGAGGCGCAGCGAGAGCCGTCCCGGCAGCTCCGCGCCCGATCGCGTGAGCCACCGCTCCATCGTCGACTCAGGGCCCGTGTTCTGCCGCCAATCACTCACACCGTGGGCGCCAAACTCGACAAGAAAACCATTGCCGCGAATCGTCCGTTCGCCGGCCTCGAATGCATCGGGCGTCATCAACGGTCCCGCGACGCACTTCAACCGCGCGATGCTGAACGGCGCGACGTGCTGCGCGATGAACTCCACGTTCGACTCGCCGCCACCGTCACCCCGCCGCAGCTCGAGCAGCTCCGTTCGCGGAATCGCCGACGGATTCGCCACGACGATCGAAGCGCCATCCGCGGCGACCCGCTCCGCAAACGCCGCCGTCGTCCGCTGCACGATCGCATTCAGTGTCTCGTGCGCCGAGTAGGCGAGCTCGTAGCTGTAGAGCGCCGCCGCCTCGACATCGGCCTTCGTCGTGAGCTTCGGCCAACCGACGCCGCCGGGCTGCGAGTGCTCGGAGAAGACGAGCAGCTTGCGCAGCGCATCCGCGAGATCACGGTGCGGGTAGGGGAGACCAAGCTCGATCGCGCCCCGCAATGCCAGCGCCTCGGCACCCGGAAGGAGCGCCTGCGCGTCGCGGTAGAGCGCGGTCGCCGCGGGTCCCGTCGTCTTCACCACTTCCCAATGACCTGACCAATCGCCGCGCACGATCGGAAAGCCGCCATCGTCGCGTCCAGTCGCGGCCACGGCTTCCTGTTCGAGCGACGCGAGAAACACGCCCGGCGTCGTGAAGCAGACCTTCGGAGTGGCATGCGTCGCGTTCCACGCATCGGCCTTGCGCAGGACGGAGCGCGCCGCGTTCGGGTCACCGTTGTCGCCGGTCGTGGCCATGAGCAGCACGCGCTTGCCGTGAAAGCCCGCCTTCGCGTACTCCGCGAGCTTCTGCGGCACGAGCGTGTTCGCTTCACCATCGCGCGACCAGACGCCCAAGCCCCACGTCTCCGCCTCGCCGTAGCCGCCCGGTGCCACCCACGTCAGCACGCGACCTCCATCGGGCCCTTCCCACCAGAACGGATTGCGGCCCGGCGCGAGCGTCGTTCCGCCACCGAACGATGTGTTGACGCCCGCCAGGAAATAGCGGTGACCGGCGCGCGCCATCGCTGTCGGGAAGAGCCAAGCGAAGCCCGGTACGTCGTCCTGCACCACCGCATTGACGTCGATTCCCCAATCGCGTTCGACGGCGAGCCCCGGCTCGAACGCGCGCAGCAGGAGCGGTGCGTCCATCACGCCGGAGTGGAAGTTGGCGAAGCCGCCAGCAATCTCGATCTGTCCCGCTTCGATGAGCCGCTGCAACTCTCCCTCGTGCGCCGTTTCGCGAGTGCGCGCGCGCCACTCTTCGAGCTGCCAGATCGACTCCACGGTCCAGCGGAATTCGGATCGCTCCTGGCAGAGCGCGATCGCGTGGTCGAGGTGCTCCTTTTCGCGCCGCGCGACCTCTTGAGGCGCCGCTGTGAAACCGATGTCGAGGTGCTCGAGGCAGACCAGCTCGATGGTCGCGACCTCGGAGCGCGGCGGCTCGGCATCGCCGGCAAGTGCGCGAGTCGGCACGAGCAGCAGCACTGCCGCTGTCGCGGTGACCGCGCTGGTTCGGTTCGAGGACATGAAGGTGCGCACGGTACGACGAAAGCGGCGGCCGTTCCGCGAGCGCGGATTGGAGTTCTCGCTCGCCCCCGGAGCTCAGAAAAATGATCGGATTACGATCTATTGCATACTCATCCTTTTGATGGCATATTTTTGCACTTCATCCCAGATGACTCACGCAGTTCGCCGCACAGTCTGCATGAACTTCTGAGATCGATCGTTTTCCGAGCTTGAGGTGCGAGCGCCAAGATAGAGCGCTTTTCGCACCGCAACGGGAGCTGCCGAGTGTCAGGAAGGGAGTCGATGACCCAGCCGATCGTTCTCGCCTTTTCAGGCGGGCTCGACACGTCGTTCTGCGTCCCTTGGCTGAAGGAGCGGCACGCCACCGACATCATCACCGTGATCGTCGACACCGGCGGTCTCGACGACGGCGAGCGCGCCAAGCTCGCGGCGAAGAGCCGGCAGCTAGGAGCCGTGGCACACCACTGCGTCGACGCGCGTGCCGAC
>CAYRQC010000295.1:0-2891 GCA_964426265.1 uncultured Phycisphaerales bacterium
GACGGGGCTGATCGCCGATTGGCGCACGACGTTTGGGCGGCCGACCTTCCCGTTCCTCTTCGTGCAGATCGCGCCGTTCAACTACGACGGCACGCGGGCCGCGACGGCCGAGCTGCGGCAGGCGCAGCTCGAGACACTAGCCGTGCCGAACAGCGGCATGGTCGTGACGATGGATATCGGCAACCCGACCAACATTCATCCGGGCAACAAACAGGAGGTCGGGCGGCGGCTCGCGCTGTGGGCGCTCGCGAAGAGCTATGGCAAGGAGGTCGGCGACTGCTCCGGTCCGCTCTTCGAGTCGATGGCGCCCGACGGCGACGCGATCCGGGTCCATTTCACACACACCACTGGAGGCCTCGTTGCCAAAGGCGGCGCGCTGACCGACTTCGAAGTGTGTGGTTCCGACGGCCAGTGGGTTGCCGCCACCGCCACGATCGACGGCACCACACTCCTCGTCCGCAGCCCCGCCGTGAAGCAACCTGCGGAGGCGCGCTTCGGTTTCGCCGATGCCTGCGCTCCCAACCTCTTCAACGGTGCCGGCCTCCCCGCCTCCCCGTTCTGCCGGATCACCCAATAGTCCGTGGCACGAATCCCGTAGCACCCGTAGCACCGATCCGGGGATCCTACGGCGGAGGAAACCGCACCCTCGGTATCGCGAAGCGCGTTGAGCCGCGGCCAGAGCTCGTGAATATCCGTGGCAGGTCACGAATCGAGGCGAGCTGTGGCCGACTGGTACACCGAGATCCGACGGCTGCTCCGCGAAGGAAAGCGCGACGAGGCCATTGTGTTGTTCGCGCAAGAGTGGCGCGTCGACTGGGTCGTCGCCGAGGATTACGTCAACCAGCTTGCGCCTGGGTGGTCGCAGAACGCGACTGCCGCGACGCCGGTTACGTCGGTCGCACCGGTGCGCCCCTGGTCACGTCTCGCGATCGGCCGCCTGCTCGCCGTCGCGATCGCGCTGGTCGTCCTGGTGAGCGAGGTGGCATCGTGGTTTTCGTCGAGCATCGACGAGACGCGACAGCGGCTCGTGAACGCGACCGGCAACCTGGAGGGGATCGAGGTCGCCCATGCGTCGGCCGTCGTGCTCATCGTCGACACTTTCTCGTCGGGGATCCCGGATCACGGCGATCGGATGGCGCAGCGCGTGGTCGAGAGCTGTCCGATCGACTGCGCGGTCGCGCGCGTGAACCTCGGCGCGACGCTCCGCCAGATGGACGTCGAGGATGCACTGCGACAGGTGCTGGAATACGTCCGGATCCAGACCCACGTGCAGGTGATCGTGAACATGAGCTTCGGGAGCTTCGAGGGCTCCGCCGAAGAGCAGCGGCTGGTGCGCGAGCTGGTCGCGGCGGGCACCATCCTGGTCGCCGCCGCCGGGAACGACGGCGCCACGCGCGAGGTCTATCCCGCGGCCTACCCGGAGGTGATCGCCGTCGGCAACGCCAACCACTACGGGATCGCGTCGTCGTCGAATCGCGGCGACTGGGTCGATCTCTTCGCCGATGGCTACTTCCGGACGATCGCCAACCAACAGCCGCAGATCTCGGGCGGGCAGCAGCTCTCGTTCTCGATCGAGACCGGCACCTCGTTCTCGTCAGCCTGTGTGTCGGGTCTGCTCGCGGGTGTGGCATCGGGCCGCCGCGTTCGGAGTGAAGAGGCACTCGCGAGTTTGTTGCAAGCCGCGCGCACGACTCGCGGCGGGCTCGTCAGTCCATTCCGCGTGCGCTGGGAATACGACCGCGGATATCGACGACAGCTCTACACCCGCATGGGGCTCGGTGCCGCGGCACTCCTGGCACTGGCGTGGGCGAGCAAGAGCCGTGAGGTGTCGATGGTGCGGAAAACGTCGGCGTAGGATCCCCGGATCGGTACTACGGATCGCTACGACGGGCTTCACTTGAGGAGATGGGCGAACTCGTTCTGGTTGTGGTTCCAGTAGTCGAGACGGGTGGTGCTCACGAGCTTCCAAGTTGTGCCGTCGGCGCGGCGCCACTCCTGCAGGACGTGCGGGAAGTCGCAGGCAAAGACGAAGGTCTCCTCCTCCTTGTCGATGACGAGCCGCGCCTCGAGGTGCTTGGCGCTGCCGTCATCCTTCACACCGCGGTCGTTCACACCATCCTTGACGCCGTCAAACCAGATCGCGGCGGCGACGAGCTTGGGTGCCGGGCACTTGCTCGTGCCGAGACGCTTGCGGATCAAGGTGATCGGCTCGATGCGTACATGCTCGGGGTGGCGGCCGCGGATCCAGAGCGGCAGCTGCTCGTAGAAGAGGGTGTTGGTTGCGAGGTCGGCGAGCGCGTAGCCCTGATCGCCTTCGCCGTCCCAGTAGGAGTGGGTGACGAGCTTCTCGCCGTCGCGCCGCCATTCTGCGAAGGTCAGCCCGCACCACTCCTGGCTTGCGAAGGCGGCCTTCATCACCAACAGATCGCTGCGGCGCAGGAAGAGCGACGCCATCTGCTGGTAGGAGGAGACTCCGGTCGGGATGTTCAGGAACCAGTTGCACTTGAGCACCGGCACCCAACCCGGGTCGAACCCTTCCTTTTTCACCATCTGCGCCGGATCGAAGTGCTCGGCGACGATGATCGACCACGCGGTGAACGAGCGCTTCTCACCTTCGACCAGCTCCTCCGCGGCATAGCGCGAGAGCTCGGCCTTGCCGTCGTCCCACCAGGAGTTCTCGCCGAACGAGCCGGCGGGGCCGGGCGGCGGCCCCTCCTGCGCGGCCGGCACGGCGGCGATCGCGAGCAGGGCGACCCCGATCACCACGGCGGCGAGCAGCAGCGGCCGGCGGGTGCGGACGAACTTGGCGAAACGCGGAGACGATCGCAGCGCGGACATCTCGGCACTCCTCGATCGGGTCGGCGCGAACTGATCAGGGCGGCCAGGCGCTC
>CAYRQC010000296.1:0-5577 GCA_964426265.1 uncultured Phycisphaerales bacterium
GTCGAGTCGACCGCGCAGCGCCTCCGCCCGCAGTGGTTCGCGCACTTCCTGCGCGCGCCGCTGCGCATGCAGCCCGGGACGCTGATGCCGCAGTTCTTTCCCGATGGGGTCTCGGTGCGGCCCGATCTGGGCGGTGGCGACACCGCGCTGCAGATCGGCGCGATCTGGCACTACCTCGCGCAAGGCCGCAACGTCGGCAAGCCGAGCGGCATGCACCCCGCACCGATCGAGCTCGTCGTCGGCGACGAAGCCGTGATCCTGCGGCGCAGCGTGCAGAACACCGGCAAGCGCGGCATCAGCGTCGGTTATCCACTCGGCGTCAACGTGACGTTCGACGCCGAGCGGCTCGCGTTGAACCAGATCTGGTGGGGCAAGTTCATTGACGCGGCCGGCGTGTGGACCGGGCAGGGCAGCGGCGAGGCGCGCATCCTCGGGCGTGAGCTCGCATCGCTCCCGAACGGCCCCGCCTTCGTCGCGCTGTCGAGTGCGCAGTCGCCGTGGCCGGTGCAATCGCGCCGCGAGCTCGGCCGGCGCTTCCTCGGCTACGACCTCGATGCGCAGCAGCGGCCGGCGTTCCGCTACGTGTGCGAGGACGTGACGATCACCGACGCGCTGCTCGAGCGGAAGGTGGACGGCGCGCGCGCCGAGGCGAGGCCGATGCTGCGCCGCACGCTCGGGTTCTCGAGCGCCGTCGACAGGACGCTCTACTTCCGGGCGGCGCTCGCTGCTCGCATCGAAAGAGATGGCGAGAGCGACGTGCAGGTGGGCGAGTCGCTGCACCTGCGGCTGTCGCCGGCGTCCCTCGTGATCCGGCCCGCCGGCGAGCAGCGCGAGCTGCTCGTCGAGATCCCGATCCAGAAGGGCGGCGCAAAGCTCGTCGTCGAGTACACGTGGCGGGAGGCGGCCAAGTGAAGACTCTCCTCGCGGCGCTCCTCGCACTGGTGGCGGTGGCCACGGCGAGCCGGGCGCAGGAGCTCGGCGCGACGTGGGGGACGTGCCGCGCCGAGGCCGACTTCTACCGGATCGTCGAAGTGCCGGTGCCGCAGGAGCTCGCCCTCGAGGTCGGCAGCTTCTGCACGCTGCCCGATGGCCGGCTCGCGGTCGGCACGCGCCGCGGCGAGATCCTGCTGCTCTCCGGCGCGTGCGACGAGCGGCCCGATCCGCGCGTGCAGCGCTTCGCGAGCGGCCTCGATGAGGTCTTCGGCCTCGGCTTCCGCGACGGCGCCTTCTACGCGACGCAGCAAACCGAGCTGACGCGCATCACCGACCGCGACGGCGACGGCCGCGCCGATCGCTTCGAGAACCTCTGCGACGTGTGGGGGTTCGCCCACTACCACGAGTTCGCGTGGGGCTCGCCGGTCGCGCCGGATGGCAGCGTCTACGTCGTGCTCGGCCTGTCGGAGTCCTACTACTACCGCTCGCCGTACCGCGGCTTCGCGTTCCAGATCACGCCGGACGGCCGTTCGGTCCCGATCGCGTGCGGCATTCGCAGCGCCGGCGGCGTGGCCGAGAACGAGCACGGCGTGATGTTCTATGCCGAGAGCCAGGGGCCGTGGAACGGCTCGTGCTCGCTGAAGCAGCTGAAGCCCGGCGGCTTCATGGGACATCCGGCCAGCCTCGCCGCCTTCGACCTGCCGCTCGCCGCGAGCATGGGCGGAAAGCCGGTCGAGCCGCACTCGCCGTCGCGGCTTCGCACCGAGTGCGAGCGCATCGAACAACTGGTGCCGTACGCCGTGGTGTTCCCCTACAGGAAGATGGGCCAGTCGATCACGACCTTCCGCGTCGACCGCACCGAGGGGCGTTTCGGGCCCTTCGCGGGCCAACTGTTCCTCGGCGACTACAGTCTCAGTGTCGTCATGCGCGCCACCACCGAGCTGGTCGACGGCGTCTGGCAGGGCGCCTGCTATCCGTTCCGAGAAGGGCTCGGCACCGGGATCCTCGCGGTCGAGTTCTCGCCGCAGGGCGATCTCATGACCGGCGGCACCAACCGCGGCTGGCCGGTGCGCGGCAACCGGCAGTTCGTGCTCGAGCGGCTCGAATGGACCGGCCGCACGCCGTTCGAGATCGAGCGCATCGTCGTGCGACCCGACGGCTTCGTCGTGTCGTTCACGAAGCCCGTCGACCGTGCGATGGCGGTGGCGACCGCGAGCTGGCGGCTGCAGAGCTACACGCATGTCTACCGAGAGGAGTACGGCAGCCCCGAAGTCGACCCGACGACGCCGCGGGTCGTGCGGGCCGAGCCGGCCGCGGACGGGCGCAGCGTCCGGCTCACCGTCGACGGCATGGTGCTCGGCCACGTGCACGAGTTCGATCTCGCCGGCGTGCGGTCGCTCGATGGGAGCGAGCTGCTGCACACGAAGGCCTACTACACCCTGAACCGGATCCCGCGATGAGCCTGCGCGCCGGCGCCCTGACGGCGTTCCTCGTATGGTGCGCGGCAACGGCCGTGTTTGAATCTGCGCTTCGTTGGTGTCGAGATGGCGGAATCGGTGGGTCGGCGTGCGCTGCCCTCAGCCGCGGAGCGATCGTGGTCGCTGAGCGCGCCCGCTGATCCGGGAGCGGAGTGTGATCTCGCGCTTGGCCCGGCAGCGTGCGGCGGCGTTCACGTTCGCATTTCAACTTCAACCGAGCCACCAGAAGTCGTAGGCGAGAATGCGAACCAAATCGACAGTCTGTGTGCTCGCCGTTCGATTCGTGCAGGCTCGCGGAGAGCTACTCGCTTCTCCGCATCACTCGGGGAGCCAATGGCCTCCTGAGCCTGGAGGGAAACGACCCGATCCTGCGCCAGCGGGCCGCGCTCGCTCTCGGCGGGGTGGACGGCGCGAGCGATCGTGGGACTCGCGCGCTGATCGCGGGCCCTGCACGAGCCCGACACGGCCATCCGCTCCGCCGCGATTTCCGGACTCGTGAATCGCGGCAAGCTGAGCTCCGCCTCTGTGCCGGAGTTCCTGCTCATGCTGCGCGATCCCGACGAGTCGATCCGCCGGCGGGCGGCGAAAGCGCTGGCCGTCGTCGGACCCGATCCCGCCGTCGTGCTCGCGCCGCTGCGGGCGGCGGTGCTCGACCGGCTGCGCACGCTGCTCGAGGATCCAAGCGGGTGGGTCCGAGAGGCCGCCGAACGCGCGCTCTTCCGGATCAGTTACGGCGCGGCTTCGCCGTCCGAGCCGGGACGCCGATGAGCGCGTGCGGGGCGAGTGTGCTGCTCGTGGCGTTCGCGGCGCTCGCCACGGCTGGCTGCTGCAACGCGACGGCGCTCGACCGCAGCCATCCTCAGTTCGCGTCGGCCTCCGATCCGAAGCGTGCGACCGTCTACTTCCTGCGCCCCGCTTCCAAGTTGTTCAGCCGATCCGGTGGGGAAGATTTCGATCGAGCTCGACGGCCGCGAACTCCTCGTCCTCGGCGACAGCGACTACACGGTCGCTCACCTCCAGCCGTTCGTGGGCGAGCTTCGGGTCGTCCAGACGATCTTGATGGCCGATCCACCGCGCCCGAACGGAGTGCCCACGCAGACCGAGGAAAAGGACTGGGCCACTCGGCCCCAGATCGCGTTCTTCGGCAACGAGACCTACTGCCTCGCCGCGCACTTTCCGACTTCACTGTTCGAGCCAATGACGATCGAGACGCTCGATCGCGCGCAGGCCGGCGCGCACGCGGCCAATGCTTCGATTGTCTCCGGCTGGCGAGGGCCGCAACCGGAATCGTGATTCGCGCCCCGGGTGAGGAGGAATGCGTGCGCGCGCATCACGTCCGCGCCGTCTGTTTCACCTTCACCGTCCGGCCGCGCTTCGCCGTACTGGTCCTCACCACGACATTCTGAAGGTTTCCGTCGAGAGCTCGACCGCGTTGGCGTGGGATTGGACCGACTTGCAAAGGGTCGAGGCGGAGCTGGTGTCGTCCTGCGGACGGGCATCGGGCGCAGGTGCTCGTTGGAAATCGCGGAGGGCCGGCTCACTCCGGCGCGGTGGAAGGTCACAGGCGGCTCCTCTACTCAGTTCGGGCGAGGCCGGAGCACTGACGGCGCGGTCCACGGCGTGTTAGCCCGGAAATCCTGCCGATGTCGAGAACTTGAACGGACACTTCAGAATGTCGTGGTGTGGCGCGCAGCGAATATTTCATCGCGCGGCACTACTTTCTCGGACGCTGTTTCTCGCGGTCGGCCGCGAGCACCTTCAGCGCCTGGTCCAGGACTGGATCGTCGTGCCGAGGTGACTCCGACGATTCCTCGGGTACGAGCGAGACGAGCTGATCGTGCGCCAAGAGCGCGTTGCTCCACTCCGCCCATTGCTCTTCGGTCGCCGCGGTCGTCATGGCGGGATCGGGAGAAACTCCGCCCGAATCGGGATCGGATCCCGGCATGTGCCGCTCGATCGGAACTCCCGACGGACGCTCATATTGCGCAACCGTCAGCTTGACCGCGCCGCGGTCGGCTTCGAGCGGGAAGACCTTCAGCACAACTCCTTTGCCGTAGGTTCGGGCGCCGATGACCAACGCCCGATGGTTGTCTTGAAGAGCCGCGGCGACGAGCTCGGCGGCGGCGGTCGTCTGCGGACTCACGAGCAGCGCAAGCGGAACGGTGAGCCGCGCGCCCGGCGTCGCGTCCTTCGCCTCCGACTCGCTCCGTCCCTTGAACATGGCGATTCGCCCGCGGTCGAGGAAGCGATCCGCGATCGCGATTGCGGCGCTCGCGAGCCCGCCACTGTTGTCGCGAAGGTCGAGCACGAAGCCAGTCGGACGCTTCTTTTCGAGGTCCGTCAGCGCCGCGTCAAAGTCGGCGACGGTCGTCTCGGTGAAGTACGTGATTCGCACGTAGGCGTCGCCGCCGGTGCCGATCATGTAATCCCATGCGCCCGCCGCGTCGCGCCGCACGCCGAGCACGCTCGATGTCGCGATGACGGCGCGCGTGATCGCGACCGTTCGTGTGCCGGCGCTCGGGTCGCGCCTCGTCTCGATCGTGACCGACGAGCCGGGCGGGCCTTGGAGCTTCGCGCGGAGTTCGTCGAGCATTCGACCCTTCGCCGCCCATCCGTCGATCGCGACGATCACGTCGCCGGCGCGCACGCCGGCCGCGAGCGCGGGCGAGCCCCACAACGGTCCGATCACGCGAACGCCGTCGCCCATCGCCGTGTCGTCGAGTCGGACCCCGACCCCGCCGAACGTACCGTGCAAGTCGCGATCGAACTCCGCGAGTCTCGCGGGATCGAGGAACGTCGAGTAGGGATCCAGCGACTTCAACGTGCGGTCGCGAGCGACGGCAGCGAGCTCATCGCGCGTGACGGCTCGAAAGTACTCACGTTCGAGGATCGAGATGACCTCCGACAGCCGGTCTTCCGGAATCAACGGATCTTCGGTCTGAGGCGCCGTGATGGCGCCCGCGGCGGGATTGCCCGGTTGTTGTGCGACGACGGTCGCGCAGGCTGCGAAGCCGATTGGAATCAGGAGTACGCAGATCGTCATGCAGCCGCCTCTCACTCGTACCGGATCCATCGAGCGCGAAGCCGCCGGAGTCGCCCTTCGCGCCGGCCGCGGGCTCGACGAATCCAGCGCACCCCCATTGTGCGCCGGAGGTCCGCATTTGCG
>CAYRQC010000297.1:0-12345 GCA_964426265.1 uncultured Phycisphaerales bacterium
AGGCGGCCTTCACGAGCTTCTCGACCGGCGTCTCGCTCGCGGCGATCACGGCTTTGATGATGCTTCGACCGTGGGTGGTCACCTGATATCGATGGGTCTTCTGGACGCGCTGGAGGATCTTGTGCGCGCGCAAGGGTCGCAGCAGGCGTGAGATCCCGGGTTCGCCGCATCGAGCACTCGGGCTACGGGATCGACGACTACGACATCGTTTCCACCATTACTTTCGAGCCGCGCTTCGACGCACCGGTCTTTGAGGCGAAGCTCGCGCTCGAGCGGCACTATGACGGCCACCAGACACGGTGGTCGTACGTCTTCCTGCCGGCGGCGTAGCTGGTGGTTTCGCAAGCGGGTCGCCGACGTGGCGCTGGCGGTCGGTGGCGGCTGGCGCTCGTGGCAACGGGCCGATGGGATCACGACCGCCGTCGCGATCGGGCTGACGCTGCTCATCGCGGCGTTCGCGACCGTGGTGCACCGGCGCAGCCGCGGTGATTCAGCTCGGCACTGACGCTGGCTCGATCCCGCGTCAGCTCGGTGCCGACGCGGGCTCGAGCCAACGACCCAGCTCGCGGAAGAACTGCGCGTACGGCAAGACCTCGACCTCGTCGAGCCGGTAGGGCTCCGGCACCGTGGCCACGACGGCGAGCGGCACCTCCGGATGCGCCTCGTGGAACGACCGCATCCCTGCGAGGTCGGCGCCGACCACGGTGCGCCGCGACTTGATCTCGACGGCGAGGCGGAGCGCGCCGTGGCGCTCGAACAGCAGATCGACCTCGGCACCGTGGTTGGTTCGCCAGTAGAAGAGGCGCGTCTCGGGAAAGCGGTAGTCGATACAGCGGCGCGCCTCGTTGACGACCCACTGCTCGAAGAGGTGCCCGCGGGTCACGGCGTCGAGCGGCGCGTGCAGCCGGCGACAGAGCGCGTTGGTGACGCCCGGATCGAAGAGATAGAAGCGCGAGTGGGCCACGAGCCGAGCGCGCGGGCTCTTGCGCCATGCTTCGAGCCGCATCCCGATCAGCGTGTCCTCGAGGATCTGGAAGTGGTCGCGCACCGTGCGGCCCGAGATCGCGGTGTCGCGGGCGATCGACTCGGCGTTCAGGATCTGACCGTCCTGCGCGGCCGCGATGTCGAGGAAGCGCGCGAAGCTGCCGAGGTTGCGGACCACGCCTTCGTTCTGGATCTCCTCGCGGAGGTAGGTCTCGGCATAGCTCGACAGCAGCTCGACTGCGGTCTCATCGCTTCCGGTGACGACCGCCGGCAGCGAGCCGAAGCGCAGCACGCGCTCGAGGTCGAAGTCGGCGCCGATCTCGCCGATCGTCAGCGGGTGGAGCCGTCGGATCGAGGCGCGACCGGCCAGCAGGTTCGCGCCACCGCGCTTGAGCTTGCGGGCGCTCGAGCCTGTGAGCAGGAAGCGGGCACCGGTCGACTCGATCAGTGCGTGGACTTCGTCAAGGAGCGCCGGCAGCTTCTGGACCTCGTCGACGAGAATGGTGGTCGTGCCAGCCGCGATCTGTTGCTCGCACTCGCGGCGGAAGCGCCCGGGCTCCTTGGCAAGTCGCAGGTAGGTCGCCTGTTCGAGGAGATCGACCGACCATGACTCGGGTGGGAGGCTTGCGCGGATGAACGTGCTCTTGCCGGACTGCCGGGGGCCGAAGAGCAGGCAAGATCGGTCGCGAGGGAGGCGTAGCTCTCTTGTAATCACGGTTCTATAATGTACGGCGTAATTGACTAGTAAAATAAATTTATCTCAGAAATGGGTCTGATTCAGCACCATACTCCTGGGGCCGACTCATTAGGTGCGGCTAAGGATCCATCGGCAGCGAGGCACCTCGCTAACGTTGCAGCGCGATTTTCAATCTGCAGTCCCTTCGTCCTCGTCGACCCTTCCACCGGGAGCCGCTCCGATGCGCATCCGCCCTTCGCGTCGCCAGTTCTTGCAGCAAGGCGCCGCCGGCGTGGCCGGCTTCTTCATCGCGAAGAACTCGGCGATCGCGCACGGCTACCCGGCCAACGACCAACTGCGGCTCGGCGTGGTGGGCGTCGGCGGGCGCGGTGGCGACAACCTGAACAGCGTCGCGCATCAGGAGATCGTCGCGCTCTGTGATGTCGACTCGACGCTGCTCGGCGGCGCGGCCCAACGCTTCCCGCAGGCGAAGCTCTTTCGCGACTTCCGCAAGATGATCGAGGCCGGCGGGCTCGATGGGGTGGTCGTCAGCACGCCCGATCACACACACGCGCCGGCCGCGGCGATGGCGCTGCGCGCCGGTCTCCACGTCTACTGCGAAAAGCCGCTGACCCACTCGATCCACGAGGTGCGGACGATTCTTGCGCTCACCCGTGAGAGCAAGAAGGCGACCCAGATGGGGACGCAGATCCACGCGAACGACAACTACCGCCGGGTGGTCGAGCTGGTCCAGAGCGGCGCGATCGGCGAGGTCACCGAAGTGCACGTCTGGGTCGGCGGTGGCTACTGCGGCGGCGATCGCCCCGCAGAGACGCCGCCGGTGCCGGCGAACCTCGACTGGGATCTCTGGCTCGGGCCGGCGCCGCAACGCGCCTACCACCCGGCCTATGCGCCGTTCGCGTGGCGCGGCTGGTGGGACTACGGCAACGGCACGCTCGGCGACATGGCGTGCCACCACATGGACCTGCCGTTCTGGGCGCTCGGCCTCACCGGTCCGACGACGATCGAAGTCGAAGGGCCGTCGCCGCATGCCGATGCCTGCCCGCAGTGGCTCATCGTGAAGTACCAGATGAGGAGGCGAGCCGGCGGCAACCTTGCTCCGGCGGCCGCGCCGTCGCCCCTCTCGACGATTCCACTCACGTGGTACCACGGCGAGAAGCGGCCGCACCACTTCGCCGACGGCCTCCTCCCGCAGTGGGGCAACGGGACGCTCTTCGTCGGGACGAAGGGGCTGCTGCTCGCCGACTACGATCGCAAGGTGCTGCTGCCGGAGAAGGAGTTCACGGGGTTCGTCGCGCCTCCACCGACGATCGCCACGTCGATCGGCCACCATGAGGAGTGGATCCAGGCCGCGAAGGGCCACGCACCGGCGCTCTGTCGCTTCGAGTACGCCGCGCCGCTCACCGAAGCAGTGTTGCTCGGCTGTGTTGCGCACCGAGTCGGCAACCGGAAGCTCACCTGGGACACGGCGAACGGGACGACGGGCGATGCCGCGGCCGACGCGTTCCTGCGCCGCGAGTATCGGTCAGGGTGGACGCTGTAGGACGCCACGGCCGATCGCGATCTCGCGGCGTGACCGCGACGCGCCGCGGGCACCGACCCGGCGCGAGCTGCTGACAGATCAGCGAACTGTGGCTTGCCCGGGGCCATGACGGGACCGCGGCTCGGCACGCGCTTCGCCAGGATCCCGCGACTCACCACGAAGCTGCACCAGAAGCGCCGGCTCTTCAGCCGCGTCTTCGGGCTCATGCCCCTCAGGAGGACTCCCGTTTGTACCAGTCACCCAGTCAGCTCGCCCCGGCGTCGCGCGCGAAGGTCGCCGACGCGTTGCTCGCGAGCCTCGCGGATGGCCTCGATCTCCACAGCCAGATCAAGGTCGCCCACTGGAACGTGCGTGGACCACAGTTCGCCGCGCTCCACCCGCTGTTCGAGTCGTTCGCGGTGAGCCTCGGTGACCACAACGACTCGATCGCCGAGCGCGCCGTGACGCTCGGGACGCTGGCGCGCGGCACCGTCCGCCACGTCGCCGCCAAGTCGCGCCTGCCCGACTATCCGCAGGAGACGACCCGGGATCTCGAGCATGTGGCGTTGCTCGCCGAACGGCTGGAGGCGTACTTGAAGGGACTACGCGAGTCGCGAACGGTCGCCGAGAAGGAGCAAGACACCGACACCGTCGACCTCCTCACCGGCATCGTGAGCGAGTTCGAGAAGCACGCCTGGTTTCTGCGGGCTTCGCTGGCGTGACGCGTCGAGCTCAGCGCCGGAATTGCGCCTCCTCGGTGGAGCCGCTGAGCGCGGTGGTGGAAGCGAGGCCGCCCGACACCACCTTCGCGACCTCGTCGAAGTAACCGGTTCCGACTTCGCGTTGGTGGCGAGTCGCCGAGTAGCCATTTGCCTCGCTGGCGAGCTCGGCCTGCTGCAGCTCGGAGTAGGCGGCCATGCCGCGCTCCCGGTAGCCGCGCGCCAGTTCGAACATGCCGTGGTTCAAGCTGTGAAAGCCGGCCAGGGTGACGAACTGGAACTTGTAGCACATGGCGGCCAGCTCACGCTGGAAGGTCGCGATCGTCGCCGCGTCGAGCTTCGCCTTCCAGTTGAACGATGGCGAGCAGTTGTAGGCGAGCAGCTTGCCGGGGAACTCCTCGTGGACGCCGTCGGCGAAGCGACGGGCCTCGTCGAGGTCGGGGTGGCTGGTCTCACACCAGAGTAGATCGGCGTAGGGGGCGTACGCCCGCGCACGCGCGATGGCACAGTCGAGCCCGCCCGTGATCCGGAAGAAGCCCTCGTGGGTGCGCTCGCCGGTGACGAACGCGTGGTCGCGCGGATCGATGTTGCTGGTGAGGAGCTGCGCACTGTCGGCGTCCGTTCGCGCGATGAGCAGGGTCGGGACGTCCATCACGTCGGCCGCGAGGCGCGCCGCGTTGAGCGTGCGGATGAAGGTCTGTGTCGGCACGAGCACCTTGCCGCCGAGGTGGCCACACTTCTTCTCGGAGGCGAGCTGATCCTCGAAGTGCACACCCGCGGCACCGGCCTCGATCATCCCCTTCATGAGCTCGAAGGCGTTGAGCGGCCCACCGAATCCGGCTTCGGCGTCGGCGACGATCGGCGCGAACCACTGGAGGTCACCCTTGCCCTCGAGGTGCTGGATCTCGTCGGCGCGCTGCAACGTGCGATTGATGCGACGCACGACGTCGGGCACCGAGCTGGCGGGATAGAGGCTCTGGTCGGGATACATCTGGCCAGCGTTGTTGGCGTCGGCCGCGACCTGCCAACCCGACAGGTAGATCGCCTTCAAGCCGGCGCGCACCTGTTGCATCGCCTGGTTACCGGTGAGCGCGCCGAGCGCCGCAACCCACGGTTCGTGGTGCAGCAAATGCCACAGCCGCTCGGCGCCCACGCGCGCCAGTGTGTACTCGATGTGCAACGAGCCGCGCAATCGCTCGACATCCGCCGGTGAATAGTCGCGGCGGACGCCGGTCCAGCGCGAAGCAGCGCACGGTCCGTTGGTGTCACCGGCCACGGCGGTGCCGTCGGCTTCGCCGGCGCCGTGGCTGCCGCCGGTGTCGTCGGCTCCGTTGGTGTGTGGGTTGCTCGACATGCGTGATTCCTGGAGAGGCGAGCCGGGATGCGGCGTCGGAATGGTGAAGTTCACGTCACGACCGTGACGATGCGGTCGTAGGCGGCGAGCGTGAGGAAATCGGCGAGCTCCGGAGCGGTCACGAGCCGGTCGAAGAGATCGGCAGCCTCGGCGTGGTGGCCGGCTTTCCACGCGGGCTCGCCGATCGCGCGGCGGATGGTGATCAGCTCGTCGCGCAGCACGGCGCGAAAGAGGGGTGCATCGACGATCCGGCCGTCGGAGAGCGAAGCGCGGTGCGCAATCCACTGCCAGACCTGGGTGCGCGAGATCTCCGCGGTCGCCGCATCCTCCATGAGGTCGAACAGCGGAACGCAGCCCGTTCCCGCCAGCCAGGCGGCGAGGTATTGCACGCCGACGTTGATGTCCTGGCGCAGGCCCGCCTCGGTGATCGCGCCGAGCGGTACAGCCAGCAGATCCGCGGCCGTCGCGTGCACGTCGTCGCGCGTTCGGTCGATCTGGTTCGGGCCGGGCATCGCCGCATCGAAGACGGCGCGGGCGACCGGGACGAGCCCGGGATGCGCGACCCAGGTACCGTCGTGGCCGTCGGACACCTCGCGCTGCTTGTCGGCCGTGACCTTCGCGAGCGCCGCGTGGTTGCGATCCGCGTCGTTCTTGATCGGGATCTGCGCTGCCATGCCACCCATCGCGTGTGCGCCGCGGCGATGACAGGTCTGGACGAGGAGCTGGCTGTAGCTGCGCAGGAAGTGCTGGGTCTTGCCCACTCTGGCGGGGTCGGGCTCGACGGTGGTCGGCTGGGCGCGTAGCTTCTTGCTGAAGCTGAAGATGTAGTCCCACCGTCCGCAGTTCAGGCCCGCGCTGTGGTCGCGCAGCTCGAAGAGGATCTCGTCCATCTCGAAGGCCGCGAGGAGCGTTTCGATGAGGACCGTCGCCTTGATGGTGCCGCGCGGGATCGCGAGCGCGGCCTGTGCAGCGACGAAGACGTCGTTCCACAGGCGCGCCTCGCGGTGGCTCTCCATCTTCGGCAAGTAGAAGTAGGGCCCGCTGCCGCGCGCCAGCAGCGCGCGCGCGTTGTGGAAGAAGAAGAGACCGAAGTCGAAGAGCGAGGCAGCGATCGGCCGGCCATCGACGAGCAGGTGCTTCTCCGGCAGGTGCCAGCCGCGCGGGCGCACCATGAGCGTGGCCGTCTTCGCGCCGAGGGAGTAGCGCTTGCCGCTGTCGGGCGCGACGAAGCTGATGTCGCCGCGCACGGCGTCGCGCAGATTCTGTTGGCCCTCGGTGACGTTGGTCCAAGTGGGCGCGGTGCTGTCTTCGAAGTCGGCCATGAAGACCGAGGCGCCCGAGTTCAGCGCGTTGATGATCATCTTGCGGTCGGTCGGACCGGTGATCTCGACACGCCGGTCGACGAGGTCGGCGGGAAGCGGTGCGACCATCCAGGCGGCTGCACGCAGCGCTGCCGTCTCCGCGAGGAAGCTCGGGAACTCGCCGGCGTCGAGCTGCACCGCGCGCACGTCGCGGGCGGTCAGCAGCTCGAGACGGCGGGGGTTGAAGCGACGCTGGAGATCGGCGAGGAAGGCGAGCGCCGCCGGCGTCAGCAACTCCGCAGTCGCCGGATTGGGCGGGCCGAGGACCAGGACTCCGGGAACGCCGGAACTGACGCCGGGTGTCGTGCTGGAGGAGTTCGGCGATGACATCGTCAAATCAGCGCGCCGTTGGCGCGCGCCCGATCCAACCGAGCCGATCGTCCTTGCGTGCAATCACGAGCCCGACGAGCTGTGACGCGACCGCGATGCACCAAAGGCAGAAGAAGCTCTTGACGATCGGCCCGATCCACGGCACGCCGCCGAGGAAAACCGAGCCACCGAGCATGGCGCCCGCCATCGCGACGAAGAGCGAGGCGGCGAGACCGTACTCCGCGCCACCGATGGCGATCGCGCGCAGGACCCGCAGCGGCTCGAGCCCGCGCAGCGATTCCTCGATCGCGACCGACCCGAGTGCCATCGGCAGCACGACCAGCCCGCACAGCAGCAGCAGCGGTCCGAGCAGCGCGCCGAGCCATCCGCTCATCCAGACGACGATCCCCGGTCCGAGCGTCGCCGCCACGACGACCAGCACCTGACCCAACGGCCGTGCGATCGACTCACCGATCGACGTGAAGTCGGGAAAGCTCACCAAGGCCGGACGGCCGCGCGCGGCGTCGCGAATGATGCTCATCGCCCATTCGAGCTGATAGCCGACAACGACGGTGATCACGGCCACACCGACCGCCGCGAACAGCCCCGTCAGCATCGAGCAGAGCACCTCGAGCAGCCCGAAGACGATGCTCCCCACCGCCAGCAGCTTCAGCCCGTCGCTGGTGAGTGGCGCCTTGAACGCCTGGCCGAGCGATCGCTCGTACCCACCCGGCGCCATCTCCTCGATCGCGGGCAGCTCCACCCCCCGTCCGCCGCACTTGCAGTGATGCCACACGACTCCGCGGTCGGTGCCGCTCGTCACACACGCGTCGCACCAACGCGTGTTGCAGCGATCGCACCGCACGAGCGCATCGACTCCCCGATGGCGCGCACACCGGAGTAGCGTCCGCGCCTTCGGAGGTGTGCTGGTGAGCGGCTCCGGTCTCGCCGGCGCCTCGGTGATCTCTGCCACGGGAAGTTCCTCTTCCCGGACGATCGTCCGAATGCGCCGGCGAACTTGTGACCGAACCGGCGGAGCCTACTTCGCCGCTTCCGCCCCGCCCTCCGCCTTCTGTTGTGCATTCGCCTGCCGGCGCGCCGCCTGGTCGTTGGCGAACTCGGGGTGGTAGGGGCCGAGCAGCAGCCCGTCGTGCGGATCGTCGAAGAGCTGCACGTTCGTGGCGCGCGCGACGTCGGGAGAGGGATCGAACGCGGAGTCCACCACCTGGGTCACGATGGCGCTGATGAGCATGCCCGCGATGCCGTTGCCGGCATCGCCGGACCTCTTGGTCACCGATCCCGCGCCGTGCCACAGCACGGTGCCGGTTCGCGCATCCACGAGGCGCCCCTCGACACCCACGGTGGTGTTCGAGCTGAGGACCACGTAGCTCGTGCCCCAGCGCTTGACGTCGAGGAAGAGGACCGCGTCACAATCGAAGATCTCGCGCAGCTTGGATAGCGAGACCTGGTGCATCTCGCCCGCGGTCGGGAGGCCGTTCTCGCGCATCATCCGATCGACGACGGCGACCGGGAAAACGTAGTAGCCGCGCTCCGCGAGCGGACGCGTGACGGTCGCGAGGTAGCCGTAACAGGCGTCGACCTCGGGCGTCTCGTCGAGTGGCGGCAGGACCAGGATCGAGCGCGGCATGTGGGCGAGGTAGGGCTCGTAGTCGTAGGGGCGCGGCGCGACGCACCCGGCGATCGACAGCGCGGCAGCGAGCCCGAACCGGGCGGCCGTGCTCATGGATGCACCTTCGCGCGCAGACGATCGACGAAGACGGCGCTTTCCGGGAAGAGCTCTTTTTCGCGCAACAGCTCCCGATCCGCCGAGGAGGCGTCACCGACCAAGGTGTAGAGGTAGGCGAGGTGCGCGTGGACACCGGGCGGGGCGCGCCGCCCCGCCGCCTCGCCCTTCGCGACCCGCTCCGCGAATCCTTGCAGATGGGTCGGCGGATCGCCGTCCTTGAAGTCGTGGCAGACGGCCTCGACCGACTCCTCGTAGCCGTTCCAGTCGTAGAGGCTGGCGGATCTGCAGGCGGCGACGAGTGCAACGACGAGCAGGCCGACGATCCGTCTCGCGCCGTTCGCTGCACGCCCTCCGCCGTTCCGTCGACGCGCCATCCATTGCGTCACGGTCCGTCCCCTCGCCGACATCGCCTCACTTCCCGGCTCCCGGGCTCCACTCGCCCTTCTCCAGCGCCGCGACGAGCTTGTTCACCGCGTCGCGGATCGAGAGGTCGAGGACCTTGCCGTTCAAGGTCGCGTCGTAGCCGCTGGTACCGCCGGTGCCGAGGATCTCGCGGTCGCCGAGCTGGTACTCACCCGCCCCTTGCATCGCGAAGACGACCTTGGAGGTCTTCACGTCGACGATGTTGAGCGACACCTTCGAATAGGCCGTCTGCTCCTTGCCACGGCCGAGCAGCCCGAAGAGCTGGCGGTCGCCCGTCGTCTTGCGGCCGAACTCGGTGATCTCGCCGGTGACGACGTAGCGCGCGCCGATCAGCGCCTGCTGCGCGCCGCGGAGCTGGCTCTCCTTGGCGATCTCCGCCTCGTTGGCGCGATCGAGCACGCTGAAGCGGCCGGTCTGCGCGAGGTGGGTCTCTAGGATCGTCTTCGCCTGGCCGCCGAGCGGGTCGGTCCCGTCGGAGAACATGCCTCGCATGTAGGGCGAGCTGTTCGCGAACTTACCGAGCGCGAGCTCCGTCTGCGGGCCCGTGTACGGGGTGCCGTGGCTCTCGACCGATTCGATCGCGATCGTGTGGTGGCTCTCCGTGGCACAGCCGGAGAGGGCGCCGGGAGCGAGGCCGATGAGCGAGAACAGGGCGACCCGGAACAGCGTGAGCGACAGCCGGCAATGAGCGTGGGGGTGCATAGTCGTTTCCTAGGTTCAGATGCAGCGGGTTCGAGCGGAACGTCGCGCGCGAATCAGCAGAGGCGGAATGATACGGCGCCGTTGGAAACCCGGCGCCGACCCTGCGAAGGCTCCGCGCCGTGGCAGCCGATGGGTCACCGTCGTCGGGCTACGATTCCTCCATGCGTCGTCGTCGCAAGCGCTGGATCGGATTCTCGTTGCTCGTGGTGGCGTGCGGACCCGAATCAGGGCCGACGGCATCGCCGGCAGTGGGTACGTCGCCCGCGTCCGCGCCGCGCGACGTCGTCCTCGTCACGCTCGACACGCTTCGTTTCGATCGGCTCGGTTGCTTCGGCGGGAGCGTCGCGACGCCGCGCCTCGACGAGCTGGCACGCGCCGGCACGCGCTTCACGCATGCCGCCGTGCCGATGCCGGAGACGGCGCCCTCGCACGCGGCGCTGCTTTCGGGTCGCTATCCGCTGTCACACGGCCTCACCGACAACTGGCACTCACTCTCACCCGAGGTCGACACGCTCGCGGAGATCCTCACGCGCGCCGGCGTCGAGACCGGCTGCTTCTACAACGTCTTCCAGTTCAACGACGCCAACCTCGTCCAGGGTTTCCGCACGCAAGTTCGCGACATGGGCAACCTCGCGAATGACGTCGGTCCGAAGTTCCTGGCGTGGCTCGATGCCGCGCCGGCCGGCAAGCGGACGTTTGCGTGGCTCCACTACTTCATCGCCCACACGCCGTTCGAGCCACCGGCCGCGCAGCGCGCCCAATACGTCAAGCACGACTACCAGGGGCCGCATGATTTCTCCGCGCGCACGCGACTCGAGCTGCTGCGCGCGGGCGGCTTTCCGCCCGATTACGCCGAGGAGTTCTGCGAGCTCTACGACGCCGAGGTCGCCTTCCTCGACCAGCGCATCGGTGAGCTGGTCGACGGGTTGCGCGCGCGGGGTCGGTTCGACTCGACGTTGCTGGTGCTGATCGCCGATCACGGCGAGAGCCTCGATCGCCGCTCGCTCGGGCTCCACTCGTTCGTGGCGACGCAGTCGACGCTGCACGTGCCGCTGATCGTCGTCGGACCCGGTGTGACGGCGGGACGGACGATCGAGGAGGTGGTCGAGAGCGTCGATCTCTTTCCGACGCTGCTCGAGGCGTTCGTTCGGCCGCTCGGTGCAGGAGGTGGTGGCGCTGGAGACGCCGTGATCGACCAGAAGGTCGGTACTCCGATCGACCAGGAGATCGGTACTCCGATCGACGGTGTGAGCCTCTGGCCGCTGCTGCGCGCCGAGTCGGTCGATTGGGACGGCGTCGCGTTCGGCTCGCTGCCGTGCCCTGCGGGAGCGGCCGGCGGTTCGAACCCGGACCGACTCACGGTCTGGCAGGGGAGCTTCAAGCTGGTCGTGACGCGCGCGGAACGCGGCGAGCCGTGCGAGGAACGCGAGCAGCTCTTCGACGTCACCGCCGACCCCGATGAGTTGCACGACGTGGCCGCCGACCATCGTGACATCACGGCCGCGCTTCGGCGGCGGCTCGATGACTGGGTGGTGCGGACGAAGGCCGCGGCGGCGCCGGCAGGACCGATCAGCCGCGCAGGCGAGCAGATGTTGAAGCAGTTGGGTTACGGCGACCGTTGAAAAGCGTGATCAGCGCGATCCGGTTGCCCCACGCAGCAGCCGCGCCGCCGCCGCGAGCGCCGCGAGCTTCTGCTCTGCGACGGCCGCGGTGTTCACCGGCCGTTCCGCAAACGTGCCAAATCCACAGTCGGGGTTGAGGAAGACCCGCTCCGGGCCGAGCAGCTCCGCAACGCGGCGCGCGCGCGCGGCGATCCACTCCGGGGCCTCGACCTCGCACGTCCGCGGATTGACCGCGCCGAGCCCGACCTGCGCGCCGGCCGGCAGCTCGCGCAGCACGTCGAGCGAGCCGGCGCGCTCGGTCGCGTACTCGAGGACGAACTGCTGCACCCGCATGCGCCGGAAGTACGGCATCAGCGGGTCGTAGCTCCCTTCGAGCAACACCCCTTCGTCGCGGCTCCAGTTGCCGCGGCAGACATGGATCGCGGTGATCGTCCCGGTCACGCCATCGACCACGCGATTGATCAGCTCGACGGCGAGCTCGAGCTCGCTCTCCGGGCTCGCTTGCGCGGCGAGCGCGGCACACATGAAGGTGCGCGTCGCCGACTTGCCGGCGAAGACCAGCTCGGTCAGCACCGGCTCGTCGAACTGGACCATCTCGACGCCGGCCTTCGCCAAGGCGATGAGCTCGGCTCGCAGCAGCACGAATTTTTCGACGCCGGCGTGAACCGCGAGGGAGAGCGACACCTGGCGGTGCTGCTCGATCGGCTCAGCAGCCGGCTCGGGGAAAAAGCCGTATTGCGCCCCCGCCTGCATCCCGATCCCCAGCCGGAATACGCCAGCCGCCTCGAAGCCGTGCTGACCCGGAATCGATTTCCTTCAATTCCGAATTCCGAATTCCGAATTCCGAAATTTTCCTCCTCAGTCCCCGATTATCAATTCGTGATGACCGCCACCGCGCGGCCTCT
>CAYRQC010000298.1:0-4687 GCA_964426265.1 uncultured Phycisphaerales bacterium
GCTCGCACCGGCAACGGCCGCCTTCGCGGCAGCCGCGGTGGCACCACCAGCCTTGAAGCTCATGTGCATCGCACCGACGGTCAGTTGGTCACCGTCGAGCAGGAACTTCTCCTTGACCTTCTGGCCGTTGATCAGCGTCCCGACTGGGCTGCCGAGATCGACGACCTTGTGGTTGACGCCGCTCTTCAAGATCTTGCAGTGCTGCGGCGCGGCGTCGGCGACCCGGATCTCGCACTCCTCGGCAGAACCGATGAAGGTGACGTCGTCGAGGATCTCGTGGCCGCGCTCCCGGCCGCCTGCGATCTTCACCATCAACCAAGCCATGGCGATCTCCGTTGTCGCGGCGCGCACCCGACCGCTCATCCTCGGGGAGCCTGCAGTGACAGGTTTCTCCGAGACTGGTTCAAAGCCAAAAGGGCGAGAGCCTAGCTCGGAACCCCTCGGAGCTCACCTGGTCCGGCAATCCGGAACTAGTCGCGGATCAGGTTGCCCTTGTACTCGCGGCCGCCGCCGAAGCACTGCGTCCAGAAGCTGCCCACCTGGCCAGCGCCCATTTCGGTGTGACTGTCGTAGAGGAGGTTGCGGTGGTGGCCCGACGACTCGCACCACCCGTGGAGCACCTCGAGCGGTCCCGACCGCCCGACGGCGCAGTTTTCGCCGGCCCCGCTGGGGTAGCCCTCGAGCAGCATCCGATCCTCCGGACTGCTGCGCTTGGGGTCGCCATCCTCGAAGTGGCTCAGCACTCCCGTTCGCGACATCCACTCACTGTGGCCATGCGCTGCCCTCCAGAGCTTCTCGTTGAAGGCGAGAACCCGCCGCCCGAGCATCGCCCGATAGAGGTTGGTGACCCGAACCTGCTCGATCTCCTCGCGCGTCGGGCCGTCGTCCCGCGGAAGGATCGTCGAGTTCAGCGCCCACACTTTGTCGTCCTGGTCGAGCCGGGCGCGCTCGTATTCGTCGAGGGCGAAGTTGCGCAGTTGCACCGTCTTCGTGTGATCCGGGAGCGACCACGCCGGGCGCAGTGCGGCGTCGACCTCGTCACTGGCGGCGCCAAGGTCGGTGAGAAGCGACCGCACCAACCGAAGCCGCAGCAGCGTGTCGTGCAGGCCGGCCGACAGCGTGACGTGCGGCTCGGGTGGCTCGGCGTCCTCGCGACCCCAGATCGCGATCACCCCGGCGACTCGCCGCGTCACCTCCTGCTGGACCTCGGGATAGGTCGCCGCCTTGTCGGGCGGGCAGGCGGGCGGGTGGTAGGGGTAGAAGTACTTCTCTTCGTCGAAGATCAGGTCGAGCGCGTACTTGCGCGCCCCGTTCAGCTCATTCGCCACCAACTGGATCTTCGCGAGCCGCGACTGCTCGGGCGCCGCTTCGAAGTCGTGCTGGAGATCGAGGCGGAGGGACTTGATCTGCTCGAGCACGATCGCCGGCGCCGCGGCTGCCAGCTCCATGATCTTCGCGCGGGCGCCGACCGGATCGCCCTTGGCCGCGAGCGCCGCGTCGAGCGACTCGCGGACTTCGCGCGTCAGCTCCTCGGTGGCCCGTTCCTCGAACGTGAGCCACCGCTCCCCGACATGCGTGAAGCCACGTGCCGGCACCCGATCGAGCCCGCGCTGGAACGTGAGCGCGGAGTCGATCGAGCCGTGCAGCGACGGCTCGACGGACGCCTTCGCGATCGCGGCGAAGAAGGCCTTGTCGTCCTGCGCCGCGAGCGCCAGGAAGGCGCGAGCGAGCGACTCCGCCGCCGTGAGCGGCACGCGGCCGCTGAGCTCGAGCAGCGAGCGCGTCGTGAGCTCGGCGGGCACGAAGGAGAGCTGTTCATTCCCGATCTGCAACGCGAGCTGCTTGCCGTTGCTGCCAATCAGCTTCGCCCGGCGCCCGTCGCGCAGCACGACGTCCGCGACCGAGGAGAGCGGCCGCGCCGCCAGGATCTCGGCGAGCCGCGCCGCCAGCGTGAGCGGCTGGCTCGCCCGCTCATGGTCGCGTGCAATCTCCGACTTGCCGTCCGCAGACCCACCGCCATCGAGCGCCAGGTCGAGCAACCGCACTGCGCCAGCGAAGTCGCCCGCCGCGATCAGCTCGCGCGCCTGCGCTTGCAGGGTCTCGGCCGAGCCCTTCGCCGAGGCCGGCTCACTCGCGCCGGTCGGCTCGCCGCGTCGACCACCACCTTGCGACCCACGCTCACTCGGAAACGAACGCGAGCTCTTCTTCTCGCCGTTCGCGCCTGGACGTGTTCGGGCGTGCTTGCGTCGCTGCGCCGGCCGCGCGTGCTCGGGGATCTTGGCGTCGACCGCATCCTCGACCTTGTCCGCTTCCTCGAGCAAGTCGTACCAGATGGCGGTGCCGCGCATCGGCCGCAGGTTGTCGTCGTCGAACTCGCCGAGCGCTTGCAGGACGTGCCCGAGCCCGAGGTGCTCCTTCACGCGTCGCAGAATCTCGTCGCCGAGTACCTTGGCGCCCGCGTTGACGCGCACGAAGGCGGCGGCGAGCTGCTGCTTCTCGGCCTCGTCGTTGACCATCGCCCGCGTCAGGAGGTAGTTCGCCTTGCCGAACTCACCCTCTGCGATCAGCTTGTCGGCCTCGGCGGCACAGCTCGCCACCGTCAGGCTGGCAGGGAGCTTCAGGTCCTCGTAACCCGGCGGCAGCACGATTGCCGGTTGCTTCGCCCGCTCTTCGATCTGGGCGATCAGCGTGTCGACCTGCTCGAGCAGCGGCGCCAGATCGGCGTTCGCGTCGCGGAAGCGCTGCAGATCGCCGAGCGTCGAGCCACGCACGTCACCGGCCACGCGACTGCGGAGCGCGTCGAGATCGCGTTTGCCCTCGGCATAGCGCTGCTTGCGCGTTTTGATGCGCCGTTCCTGCTCGATCGCCGCTGCGCGCTCCTCACCCGAGCTGCCACCGACGACCTGCGAGACCAGCGCGAGTGCCTCATCGAATCGACACTCGCCATTCAGCTGGATCGCCTGCTCGAGCTTCTGCTTGCGCATCCCGAGCTCGGGATCGGGGCGATCGCCACCACCGCCGAAGAGCACGAACGCGCCGATGACCATCCCGACGACGACGATGGCGCCGATGACGGTCGCCGTGGAGTCCTTCTTCGGCCGGCTGCGCACGGGTGCACGGCTCTCACCACGGTTCGCGGGTGCGCCACGCGGAGCGGGAGGCGGCGCCGCCTGCAACGGAGCTGCCGGCCGACTTCCCGACCGCGGCGCCGCTGCTGGCACGGCTGCCGACCGCGCCTTCGGCTCCGGATCGGGCGCGACCGGCGCTGGATCCGGCGCAGCCGCCGCCGATGCGGAGGGCGCCGCCGGGAGCACCGTCAACTGATAGGGCCCGAGCTTCAGCACGTCTCCGATGTGCAGGTTGGCGCGACCGACTGGCTGCTCGTTGAGCAGCGTCTCGTGACCACCGCCGAGGTCGACTACCCGAAGCCCGCCATCGATGACCTCGACCCGGCACTGCTTGCCGCCGACGTCCGCCGCCGGCAGGACGACGTCGCAGTCGACAGCGCTACCGAGGAGGAGCACCCGATCCACGATCGGGACGGCACGGCGAGCACCACTCTTCGTGTCGAAGAGCTGCAGTTGAAACACGGTTGCTCCAAGCAGAAAAGGGCGACGAGTCTAACTGCCGGTCAGGCGCGGGCGGCCGCACGGATCTCGGGCGAGAGGTCGCTCGGCTCGATCGGGCGTCCGGGATCGGTGAGCGCGATCGTCCGCTGCACCTCGTTTTGCAGCTCGCGCACGTTTCCCGGCCAGCGATAGTGCTGTAGGGCCTCCAAGGTTGCAGGAGTGAAGCGCGGCGCCTCGGAACGATTGCAGCGCCGGGCGGCCTCGACACCCAGGTGATCGAGCAGGAGGAGGAGATCGTCGCCCCGATCGCGCAGCGGCGGCAGGACCACCTTGATCGGGCTCAGGCGATAGAAGAGATCCTCCCGGAAAAGCCCCTTCTTGACCAGCTCCGTGAGGTCCTTGTTGCTCGCCGAGATGAAGCGGACGTCGATCTTGATCGCGGCGCTGGCGCCCACGGGCCGGATCTCTCCCTCCTGGAGTGCCCGGAGCAGCTTCTTCTGCAGCCCCGGGCTCATGTCGCCGACCTCGTCGAGGAAGAGCGTCCCCTTGTGCGCCATCTGGAAGCGCCCCTTGCGCTGCCGATCGGCGCCGGTGAAGGCGCCCTTGCTGTGACCGAAGAGCTCGCTCTCGAGCAGCGTCTCGGGAAAGGCGGCGCAGTTCTCGGCGACGTAGGCGCCGGCACGCCGCGGCGACAGGTCGTGGATCGAGCGGGCGATCAGCTCCTTCCCGGTGCCGCTCTCCCCTTGGATCAGCACGGTGGCATCGGTCGGCGCCACCTTGAGGATCATCCGGAAGAGGTCGACCATCTTGCGACAGCGCGAGATGATCCGCGGGAAGTGCTTCAGCACGTCGGCGTCGCTCTCGTTCGGTGCCGCCGTCCGGACGGCGGCCGCGATCGCGGCCACGGCCGGCACCACGCCGAGCAGTTCGGTGAGATCGGCCCGCAGTGCCGCGTCCGCCGCCGATCCGAGCTCGCCCCGATAGGTCAGCAGGACCTCCGCGAGCTGCAGCTTCAACGCGCGCCGCGCCTGCTCGGCACCGTCTTCGGGGGTCGCACGTTGGTCAGAAGCCGAACGATGGTCAGAGGTCACGCGACTGCACCTTCTTCAACCGCGCAT
>CAYRQC010000299.1:0-9895 GCA_964426265.1 uncultured Phycisphaerales bacterium
GCCGGACCGGCTCGAGCTGCTCCGCCATCCAGATCGTGCCCATGCCGCCTTCGCCGATCTGCTCGAGCAGCTTGTAGCGGTCGATCTGCGCGCCGGCGCGCTCGGCGACCACGGCGGCCGGAGATTCATTCGCGGCCGGGCCGGCGTGCGACGGCGCCGACGGGACTTTCGGGCCCGTGGGGCTCGACAGGAATCCTCCCGCCGCGCGATCGGCGCGCAGCAACGCCTCGACCTCCGCGCGCAAGCCGGCATCCTCGCCGCACGCGCCGTCCAACGCGGCCGGATGCTCTGCGTCCGGCAGGTCGACGATTTCCATGAAGAGGCGGCGCGCCTGCTGCTTCGACTTTCCAGGGTCCATTCAGGCCTCCCGGCGCAGCTCGCGGTAGAGAGCAGCTCGAGCGTACGACCACAGGCGCGCCGCCGTTCGCGGCGACAGTCCGGTGGCCGCCGCCGCTTCATCGACGCTCAGACCCGCGTAGAACCGCAGCTTGACGATGGCTGCGGCCTCCGGGTCCTCGAACGCCAAGCGTTCGAGCGCGGCGTCGACTGCCAGAATTCTGTCGGACCCTGCGTCGGCCAAGCTCGCGACGTCACGGACCTCCTCGAGCGGCACCCGTGTCCCGCCGCGCCGGCCGCGCTTCCGGGCATGGTCGAGCAGAATGCGGCGCATGGCCTCGGCAGCCGCCGCATAGAAGTGCGCACGGTTGGCCCAGGGCACCTTCCGCGGGCCGACCAGCTTCAAGTAGGCCTCGTGGACCAGCTCGGTCGCCGACAGCGTGAAGTCCGGGCGCTCCCGCGCGAGGCCGAGTTGCGCCGCGTGGCGCAGTTGGTCGTAGACGACCGGCAGCAGTCCGTCGACAGCATCCCTGCCGCCGCCGGCTGCCGCCGCCATCAGGCGAGAGACTTCATCAGAGTCCGGAGGGTCTGGCGACACTGGCATGAGGACGATCCCAAGGCGCGGGGAGCGTAGGCGAGGAACCATTCTCTGCGTCTATCCCAGGGAGTCGAGACCGACAGCGCCGGCAGGTCATGGGCACGGCAAGTCAGTGAAGGGGAGGTCGCCCATGGTCATGCTGTCCGGATCTGCTGCGCACGAGGTTTCGAGACGTCCGCAAGGAGTTGTGCCGGTGCGACGAGTTGTGGGCAATGGATGGGTCTCGCTGGGATGCGTCGGCTCAACGGAGCTCAGATGGCTCCGAACGTGACCCACCAATGGCGTAGGATCTCAAGTGCAGCCGCGATCGCCTCGTCCCCAGGCAAACGACCACTTGGCGGATCGCCCACATCATTCGTTGGTGGCGTAGACAATCGGGCGACCGGGATCAGAATCGGGACTCGAAGCTTTGCCTAGCCCTCTGAGCGATCAGGAGTTCCGGATTGGTCGGGCCGAGGAGATTTGAACTCCCGACCTCTTGCACCCCAAGCAAGCGCGCTAGCCAAGCTGCGCTACGGCCCGACCGGTGGACGTTCGACTTCGAGGCTTGGTCACCCGAGGGTGGCCGCACCGCGATGAGGTCGCTGCGTCTTAGGGACGCGATCCGCGAGGGTCAAGGTCGGCGTGCTGATGCCTGTGACGCAGGTTGTGCCGCCGCACCGCTTCGCTGCCTCCCCACCTCAGAGCCTGAGCAGAAATCGCTCCCGTCGCCAGACTCGCGGCGCATCCCGCCTGGCGGCGTTGCGCCTCCTCTCCGTATCTCTCCGTTGATACGCCTCGTCGGCGCGCCTTGCCAGGCGGGCGCGGCGCTTCGTCTGGCTCGGTCCGCGATTCCTGCTCAGGCTCTCAGTCCCGATAGATCGCCGCCGGCGACACCGCCCCGACTCCACCAAAGAGCCCGGCGTGGTTGGTCTGGAGCACGATCCCCGCAGCCCCGGCGCGCGGCTCGGGGATCGGGGTGACGAGCGAGAAGGTGTTGCTCGTTGGGTTGAAGAGCTCGGTGACGTCGGTCGGGAGGGCGGTCGTGACCGAGGTCCCGGTGGCGCCGCCGGCGACCAGGACGTTGTTGGTGACGGGAAGCACCATGATCGTCATGCCGGCACGGGCGAGGCTCATCGAACCGACGGTGGTGAACTTGGCGGTCACTGAATCGAAGGTCTCGGCGGAGCTGAGGTCGACAGGGTTCGTGACCGAACCACCGATGCCGCCGGCAAGCAGGACGCGGCCGTCGGCGAGCAGGACGCCACTCGGACCCGCCCGAGCGGCCTTCATGGTCACTTCGCTGGTCCACGCGCCGGTCGCGAGCTGGAAGGCTTGTGCCTTGTTCGAGATGTCCGGGATCGGGATGCCGAAAATCTTGTGGAACGAGCCGCCACCGGCCACCAACACGTCACCGTTGGCGAGCGATACGGCGGCGTGCCCGGCATGCGGACGCGCCATGCTCGGCCCGTTGCTGAAGGTGTTGGTGGTCGGATCGAAAAACTCGGTCGTCTTCAACGTGGCGAGCACACCGGCGAGCACGTCGCTGACGTCGGTGGTGCCGCCGGAGATCAGGACGCGGCCGTCCGTGAGCAGGTTGGCGGAATGGGCCGCGCGCACGGAAGACATGTTGCCGACGATCGTCCATGAGTCGGTCGTCGGGTCGTAGACGTAGGCGCTCTTCGAGACGACGAGGTTGATGTCGGCGCCACCGGCCACCAAGACGCGACCGTCTTGCAGCTTCGTCACGGTGTGGCCAGCGACTCCCGCGGGCAACGTCGCCAGCGCAGTCGACACTTGGCGCAGCGGCTCGAATGCCTCGCATTGATCGAGGTTGGCGCCGGCGCCGCCGAAGAGGCCGATCCGCCCGTCGTCGAGCTCGATTGCAGGGATCCCCGCCGGATCGTTGATCAACGATGCCACCGAATGGGCCCACGAATCGGGGTAGCCGAAGACGATCTTGCTGAGGTTCGACTTCGCGGTGAACTTGCCGTTCACCAAAGAGACGAGTTGGTTGTTCAAGACCACGCCGTCGAGCGTCGGGTCGTCATCGATGTCGAAGGTCAGGGTCAACTGCCCCGGCGCGGGCATCGTGCCGAAGAAGCCGGGAACGCTGATCGAGAAGTCGAACAGGTCGAAGCCGACGTCGATGCAGCCGACCGGGTGCTTGGGCCCGAAGCAGGTCGGCCCTTCCGTGAGGCTTACGATCGAGACGTAGAAGGTTCCGATCGGCGCCTCGAGGATCACGTCCACCGTGCCGGTGATGTCCGCATCGCGATAGGCCGTGTGGAGCTGGGCCTGCGCCGAGCCGCCGACGACCAGCGCACTCAAGATCGAAAACGCGGTTCGACGCATCGCTGACTCCTTGACCCACTCGCTCGGACCCACTCGCTCGCGGCGGCAAACGGCCGCCAACCTAGCAACTGCCCGTGAATCGTCGACGCCACTCCCGCCCCTCGCCATCACCCCGCCGCGCCCTTCCCCACCTCCTCTCGCACCCACCCGAACGCCGCCACCGTCGCCGGCAGCCCGATCAGCGATGCCGCGAGAGCCACAACCTGTTCCAGCTCTTCGAGAGTCGCCCCCGCAGCCAGCGCCTTGCGCACGCCCGAGTGGACCGCCCCCTCCTGCTTGGCCGCGATCGCCAGCGCGAGCTTCACCAACCGCTGCGTCCGCGCGTCGAGCGGCCCCGCCTCGTCGGCCGCTTCTCCGAGCAGCTCCCACGCCGCTCCGAGCTTGGGAAAGCGGCGCACGAACGCCTCGAACGCCTTCGGGGCCCGCTGCAAAGTGCGTCGTCTTTTCAAGGCTTGCTCCAGGGGTTTTCACCGATCGCGCGGGCGACGTCGCTCGGGTCGACGCCGAGGGCGTTATCCTAGCCCGGCCATTTTCCGCGACGCCACGCACGAGCTGGGCGCCGCGCCCGCCGCCGCCGACGACGAGACGAACCTTGAGCCCAGCCACCGACTCCGTGTTCGACGAGCTCTTCACCCTCGCTCGCAAGGCCTCCGGAAAGGACCTCGAAGCCAAGTTCCTCGAAGCCTTCACCGCCGCGCCCGAACGCATCGACGAATGGTTGCGCATCGCCGAGGAGATGAAGACCACCGGCAAGCGGACGCAGGCCGGCAACCTGCTCGCCCACACGATCGACCACTACGAGAAGAGCGGCAACGCCGAGCATCGCGTCAAGGTGCTCTCGTTCGTGGCGGGCGCGCTCGAGAAGGACCGCAACCACCGCGCGTCGCTCGCGCGCGCGCTCCAGGACCTGCACCACGACAAGCCGGCGTTCGAGCTCTTCCTCGATGCATGCGGGCTGCGCGGTGACGCGACCGTCGATGCCGCCCTCGCGAGCCTCGCACGCATGTTCGACTACGACGTCGGCCACTACGTGCTGCACGCCGCTGGCTGGGGCATCGGGCTCATCGACGGCATCGACTCGATCGCGCGCGAGCTCACGATCCTCTTCGAAGCTGGGCGGCGCCACTCGATGCCGGTCACGTCGGCCGTCCAGACGTTGCAGCCGCTGGTCGACAGCGACTGGCGCGTCCTCAAGCACTTCAAGCTCGACGAGCTGCGCGAGCTGTGCGAGCAGGAGCCGGGAGAGGTGATCTCCCGCATGCTGCAACAGATGAACCGCCCCGCTGACGTCGCGACGGTGCGCAGCTACCTCGAAGGCTCGGTGATCCCCGCCGCGCAATGGGGCAAGTGGTGGTCGAGCGCGCGCAAGGCGGCGCTCGGACGGCCCGACATCGAGGTGCAGGGCAACCGGATCGTCTGGCGGCGCGTGTCGAGCGCCGACCGGCTCGGCGCGATGCGCAAGGTGTTGAGCGCGAAGCAGGTGCTCGACCTCGCGAACACGCTCCTCAAGTCGATGGCCGAGCGCGGGACCGTCGACCCCAAGCTCATGACCGACCTCTACCCGGTGCTCTTCGAGGGCGCCGCCAAGCACGCGGCCACCGACGAGTCGGCGCCGCTCGAGCTGCTGCTGCTCGCCGATGACATCGCCACGGCGTACCAGTTGAATCGCGTGGCGCTCGATGAGCGGCTCGCCGCCCATCTGCGCGACGAGTCGACCTTCTTCACCCGTCTCTCCGACCTCGGCAACGCGAGACTCGAGAAGCGGGCGCTCGACCACTTCCACGCCTTCTGCGGTGCGACCTACCCCGACCGGCTGCTCGCTCTCGCCCACGTCGCGAGCGCGCGCCTGCTCGACCTGATCGTGCCCGAGCTGCTCGACGCCGGCCGCGCCGTCGACCTGCGCCTCCTCCTCAACGAGGCGATGCGCAAGGCCGAGGTGCAGCCGGAAATGCTCGTCTTCGCACGCCGCCGGATCGGACAGCCGCGCTTCGCCGCGCTCTTCGAGGGGCTCGAGCCGCGCTCACTGGTCGACCGCTGCCTCGCGATGGGCGAAGGCCAGGGCCGCCAGCCGAACCTGCGGTTGCGCGCACTGCAACGCCAGGTCGCCAAGGAGCTGACCGACAACAACGGCAGGGAGTTCCGCACGCTGGTGAAGAGCCTCACGCTCGACAACGCGCGCCTGCTCATGCGTCGCGTCGAGATGCTGCGCGGCCTCACCGACCACACGATGGTGATCATGTTCACCGTCTTCGGAGAGGTGCATCCCGAGCTCGCGAAGAAGGAAGAGATCGCCGCCGCCCACCTCGACGAACGCGTCATCTGGTGCACCGAGGAGGGCATCAAGAAGCGCAACGCCGAGTACGAGCAGGTCATCAACGTCGAGCTGCCGAAGATCTTCGCGGCGGTCGGCCGGGCGGCAGCCTTCGGCGACCTCTCGGAGAACGCGGAGTACACGGCGGCGCTCGAGGATCGCGCGCGTCTCACGCAGCGGGCGGAGGAGATGGTCGAGGAGCTGCGCCGTGCGAAGGTGATCGATGGCTCGCTCCTCGAGGACGGGCTGGTCACGGTCGGCGCGGCGGTGAAGGTGCGCGATGTCGCGACCGGCAAGGAGCGCACCTTCGCGCTGCTCGGCCCGTGGGACGCCGATCTCGAGAAGGGCTACCTCGACTACCGCGCCCCGTTCGCGAAGGCCTTCTTCGCGCACGGCCCCGGCGAGACCGTGACCACCGAGATCGGCGGCAAGCCGGTGCAGTTCGAGATCCTCGAGGTGAAGCCGGCGGTGACTCAGTGATGCAAGTGAGTCAGGTGAGGCCCGTGATTCCCGCGCTTCGCGTGCAGTGCGTGCTTCGCGACCTCACCGCGCGAGCGTGACGCGCGTGGCCGCCGTCGCCCCATGACCGGCAAGAAGAAGCTCCTCGGCATCCTCTGTGGCGGCGGACCGGCGCCGGGCATCAACTCGGTCATCTCGGCCGCCACCATCGAGGCGATCAACTCGGGCTTCGACGTCGTCGGCATCCGCGAGGGGTTCCGGCCGCTGATCGCCGGCAAGACGGGTGAGACCGAGCCGCTCACGATCCCCTGGGTCTCGCGGATCTCGGGGCAGGGCGGCTCGATCCTCGGCATCGCGCGCGACAACCCGACGCTGCGCGACCCGACGGCGCCCGACCCGGCCTGGCGGATGACGGCGACCGTGGCGTCGATCCGGGCGCTCGGGCTCGACGCGCTGCTCACGATCGGCGGCGATGGCACGGCCAACTCTGCCTACCGCGTCTGCGAGGCGTTCGGCGGCAAGCTCCCGATCGTGCACGTCCCGAAGACGATCGACAACGACCTGCCGTTGCCGAGCGGCAAATCGACCTTCGGCTTCCAGACCGCGCGCCACGTCGGGGCCGAGATGGTCGAGAACCTGATGACCGACGCCTTCACGACGCGGCGCTGGTTCTTCGTGGTGGCGATGGGTCGCTCGGCGGGCCATCTCGCGCTCGGCATCGGCAAGGCGGCGAGTGCAACGCTCGCGGTGATCCCGGAGGAGTTCGAGCGCGAGCGGTCGATCAGCCTCGACCTGCTGGTCGACGTGCTGGAGACGGCGATGCTGAAGCGCATCGTCCACCGCCGGCCGTTCGGCGTCGCCCTGTTCGCGGAGGGGATCGCGCTGCGCCTGCCCGCCGCTGACGTCGCGCGCGTCGAGCCCGACTGCGAGCGCGACCAGCACGGCAACCTCCGCCTCAGCGAGATCCACCTGCATCGCCTGTTGACCAAGCTGGTGAAGGCGCGTTTCCGGGAGCGTGGCGAGGAGATCGCGATCGTCGCCAAGTCGATCGGCTACGAGCTGCGGTGCGCCCGCGCAATCCCGTTCGACATCGAGTACACCCGCGACCTCGGCTGCGGCGCGATCGCCTATTTGCAGCAGCTCCTGCGCGGCGAGCGCAAGGAGATCGGCGGCATGGTCGCCATCGACGAAGGGCACCTCCATCCGATGCCCTTCGGCAGCTTCACCGATCCGAAGAGCGGCCGCACATTGGTACGCGAGGTCGACATCACCACCGAAAGCTACAAGGTCGCGCGCAAGTACATGATCCGCCTCGAGCGGAGCGACCTCGAAGACTCCGAGAAGCTCGCCGCGCTCGCCGCCGCGGCGAAGCTCACGCCCGACGCGTTCCGCGCGCGCTACCAAGCCGTGGTCGACACGCCGGCGGCAAGGTTGATCGCACAAGGCTGATCCGTGAAAGAAGCGGGCGACGTGCGCTGAACTGCACAGCGCCCGCCGCCCGCTCCAGCGATGGCAACGAGATCAGCCTCCGCTCAGCTCCCGCCGAGGATCAGCTCGAGACCACGCGTGAAGCTGATGTCATCCGATGCACCTGGATCGAACATCAGCGCCTGGATGTCGACCTCGACACCACACAGAGTCACGTCGGGATCGACCGTCTCGTCGATCGCAAGGCCCGCGGCCGGCAACGGGAGCACGAACGACACCCACGGCGGCGCCACCAGGAGGTCACCGTCCCACCCGGTGTGGATGGTCGCCTTCGCGAAGCCGAGCTCGATCAGCGTGAGCGAGTCGAAGCCGGCCGAGTTGCCGATGGTGATCGTGATCTCCTCGCCGATCGCCGGCGGGTTGCTCGCGGTCAGGCTCGGGACACCGAGCGTGCCTGGCCAGCCGGCACCGTAGTTGGCCCAGCTCGCCTTGCAGTCGCGCGCCGTGAAGACCCAGATCGTCCCGGGGTGCCAGTCGGCATAGAAGTAGCTCTCCGGCGCGCCGACCACCCACTCGTTCCGCCCGTCGCCGTCGACATCGCCGATCACCTCGAAGTCGCCACCAAAGAAGTCGTCGTCGACACCCGACTTGATCTCGAAGAGCACCTTGCCGCGCTTCCCCGAGTAGACGCGCGCCCGGCCCCGGAATGGCGGATCGAAGTGGCCGGTCGGGGCGCCGATGATGAAGTCGTCGTACCCGTCCTGGTCGAGGTCGCCGAGCCCCGTGACCGCGCCTCCGAACTGGTCGCCGTTCTCCGCGCCCGAGAAGCAGTAGAGCTCCTCGCCCGTCGCGCCGGAGTAGACGTGCGCCTCGCCCGGAACGTCGAGGTAGTAGTCGTTGGGCGAGCCGACCAGCAGGTCGGTGAATCCATCGGCGTCGACGTCGCCCGCAGGCGCAAGCTCCCAGCCGAACCAGTCATCGACGCCGCCGTGGTACTCGTGCAGCAGCGCATGCGTCTTGCCCGAGATCACCTGCACCTGGCCGCGCCACACACCGTTCACGCGCTTGCCGAAGCTGCCGACGGCGAACTCGTCGCCGCCGTCGCCGTCGAGATCGCCGAGCGTCGCGAAGGAGCAGCCGGTCAAGTCCTGGAACGACGTTCCGTGCGTCTCCCAAAGCAGCGTGCCGTCCTTGCCCGAGTAGAGATAGGCCGCACCGGAGAGGTCGTTGCCGTTCGAGTTCGCGTACGGCGCGCCGATCAAGAGGTCGGCGTGGCCGTCGCCGTTCGCGTCGCCGGCGGCGTCGGGGTGATCGCCCCACGCCGCGTCGAGCTCGCTTCCGACCCACTCGCGGATCATCGCGCCGGTGGCGCCGGAGAAGACGCGCACGTAGCCCGGCCCCGTCGTGATCCAGTCGAGCGTCTGCGCGGCACCGACCACGTAGTCGTCCTGGCCGTCGGCATCGACGTCGCCGCAGTTCTCGCCCGCCGCATCGCCGAAGCGATCACCCGCGGCGTCGCCGAAGTGCTCGCGCAGCACCGAGCCATCGCGGCCCGAGAGCACGCGGACGCGCCCGGCGAAGGTCCCGTTCGTCGCATCCCCCGGGCTGCCCACCAGCAGGTCCTTGATGCCATCGCCGTCGATGTCCCCGGCCGATCCGATGAACCGGCCGTAAGCGTCCGTCTGCTCCGTTCCGTGGATCTTCATCAGCGTGGTCTGCGCCGCCGCCGCGATCGAGAGCGCCGGCGCTGCCGCCAGCGCAAGAGCGATTGCCTTCATGTTGCGTTCCTCCGAGGTGCGCGGCGCGGCACCATCGCCGCGGCCGGACTACAGAAACACCCGCTTGCGCACGCAGGCGTTACCGGAAACCTTGCGACGCAGGATTCCCGGCTCAGCTCCCGCCCAAGATCAGCTCGAGACCGCGCGTGAAGCTGATGTCATCCGACGCACCCGGATCGAACATCAGCGCCTGGATGTCGACCTCGACACCGCACAGCAACACATCGGGATCGACCGACTCGTCGATCGCGAGGCCTGCGGCCGGCAGCGAGAAGACGAACGACACCCACGGCGGCGCCACCAGGAGGTCGCCGTCCCATCCGGTGTGGATGGTCGCTTTCGCGAAGCCGAGCTCGACCAGTGTGATCGTGTCGATGCCGGCCGAGTTGCCGATGGTGATCGTGATGTCCTCGCCGATCGCGGGCGGGTTGCTCGCGGTCAGGCTCGGGACACCGAGCGTGCCGGGCCAGCCGGCACCGTAGTTCTGCCACGACGCCGCGCAGCCGCCGGCCGTGTAGAGGTGGATCGAGCCGGCATGGTCGGGGATTGCGTAGGCCGTCTCGGTCGCCCCGATCGCCCACTCGTTCACGCCGTCGCCGTCGACGTCGCCGAGCACCAACGAGCTGAAGCCGAAGTAGTCGTCGGCCGTGC
>CAYRQC010000300.1:0-2609 GCA_964426265.1 uncultured Phycisphaerales bacterium
CGTTGCCCGCTGAGGAGACGCGACTCGGGTTCCTCGATCACTATGCGGCATGTTCGACGGAGCGACTGGTGGCGCTCGAAGGCAAGGCGGATGCGTGGTTCGAGGAGTCGACCCAGTTCTTCGAGGTCGCTCGTTCGCGTGCCTGGGTTCTCACGCGGCGGCTCACCCACTCCGCGCATCATCGCGGTCAACTGACGGCCTGCCTGCGTCTTTGGGGCGAGCCGCTCTACTCGACGTACGGCCCGACGGCCGACACCGGAGGTCTCGCCAAGAACGGGTCGAAGGTCATCTACCGCTACGCGTCGGTGGACGAGCTCCTCGCGCAGGAATCGACTGGCGGAGTTCGGCCACTGCTGCCGGGTGTTGGCGTTGCGCCTTCGACGGAGCGGCCGGACTGATGCGCCACGAGTGAGAGCGCCGTAGTCTCGCTCGCTTCGCGCTGGCGCCGCAACGCGTGGCGGGCGCGCGTCGCGGGTGGAGATTGCGCCGTGGAATCGAGTCAGGGCGTCGTCGGTCGCGTCGTGCTCTCCGCGCTGTTCGCGGGTTGCACCGCGGGCTGCGCCGCGAGCCACGCCGCCGTGCCGTCAGCCCCGCTCGTCACCGCGATCACCTCGGTCAAGAAGACGCCGCTCGTGGTTGCGCCGGACGGCTTCGTGCTGCCGCCGGTGAAGGATCCGACCGGGAACTACGTTGGCTGGCTCGATCTGCGCTACGCCGAGACCGAGGGGGCGACGCCGGAGTCACAGAGCCTCGACCTCATCGGACCGGTGCGCGTCGTCGGGGGCGAGCAGCCGCCCGTCCGCAAGCTGCCGATCATCGTGTTCGTGCATGGCGGGGCGTGGTCGACCGGCGACAAGCGCGCCTGGCTCGAAAGCAGGGCGCCGCGCTTCGCGGACGCTGGCTTCCTCTTCGCGAGCATCAACTATCGGCTCGCGCCGCAGTGCCTGCATCCGGCGCAGATCATGGACACGGCCGCCGCGCTCGCGTGGCTCCATCACCATGCCGCCGCGTTTGGCGGCGATCCCGACGCACTGGTGGTGATGGGCTACTCGTCGGGCGCCTACCTCGCCGCGTTGGTGGCGACCGATGAGCGGTGGCTCGACGCGCAGGGGCAGAGCCTCGCACTCCTGAGGGGGGTCGTCCTGCTCGATGGCGCGAGCTACGACCTGGTCGCGCGCAGTGGTGACTTCAAGGGTGCCGAGCGGATCATCGCGAGCGCCTTCGGTCCCGACCGCGCGGTCTGGGCCGATGCCTCGCCGACCAACCACATCGGCCCGGGCAAGTCGATCCCGCCGTTCCTCGCGGTACACGCGGGCAAGCACGAGGAATCGGAGCGCGAGACGCGCGAGCTGGCCGAGAAGCTGCGCGCGGCCGGTGTGCGCGTCGACGTCGTCCACGCGGAGACGCAGAACCACGGCACCATCAGTCGCGACCTCGGTGGCGAAGGCGATGCGACGACGACGCGAGTCCTCGAGTTCGTCTCCGAGATGACCGGAAGGAACCACTGACCATGCCAAGCGTCTTCACCAAGATCCTGGACGGCGCGATTCCCGGCCGCTTCCTCTGGAAGGACGAGCACTGCTTCTCGATCCTCACCGTGAACCCGATCCAGCCCGGCCACTGTCTGGTGATCCCGCGCACGGAGCTCGACCACTGGCTCGACGTGCCGGCCGAACTCGCGCGCCATCTCTTCGACGTGGCGCAGACGATCGGCAAGGCGCAGATGCAGGCCTTCCAACCGGTGAAGGTGGGGCTCTCCATCGTCGGCCTCGAGGTGCGTCACGTGCATCTGCACTTGATCCCGATCCGCGAGGCGAGACACATGGACTTCGCGAACGCCGAGAAGAGCCCGGCGCCGGCGGCGCTGGATGACGCGGCGGCGAAGCTCCGCGCGGCGCTGCGGGCGATGGGGTGCAAGCAGGTCGCGGGGTGACGGCCGGTGGCCGGCTGGCCGCGGCTGGGCTGCCGGCGGTTCAATCACGGAGCTGACCGCGAGCCATTCGTGAGCGTCCGTGCCTCAGCGTGGCGCGAAGATCATCGGGTCGAAGGTCGGGTCGAGCTTCGCAAGCCGTGCTTGCAGTCCGTTCGCCAGCTCGGTTTTCGCGAGCCGCGTTGCCAGCAACCACGCCCGCTCGATGCGGAATAGCCCTTCGCCCCAGGCATCGAAGCGCGGGTTCGCGGCGATCTCGTCGGCGAAGGCGAGCAGGTCGCGCTCGGCCACCGCGGCGTCGCCGGCTACCAGCTCGATCTCGGCCGCGAGCAGAGTTCGATAGGGGCGGACGCCGCGGCGGGAGGACTTGCCACCCCCGGCGGGATCGGCCTCGTGCTCGGCGAGCGCGGCATCGCACTGGGTGAGCTTGGCGCGCGCGCGCGGCGTGTCTCCGGCCGCGAGCCACACCTCGCCCTCGACCGCGGCGGCTGCGGCGCGCGTGCCCGCCGGCTGCTCGTGGGACTGGAGCTGCTCGGCGATGGCGCACGCCTCGTCGCTCTGGCCGAGCAGCAGCAGCGCTTCCGCGAGACACGCATGGGTGTACTGCGCGCGCGGGGTGTAGATCGGTATCGAGAACTGTCGGCGGAAGGTGGCGAGCGTGGTCGGCTCGAAGGGTGCA
>CAYRQC010000301.1:0-4662 GCA_964426265.1 uncultured Phycisphaerales bacterium
ATCGGCCGGGGCGGATACATTCCGGCCGCCGCGAAGCCCGCCTGCTCGAGCCCGCGAGCGTTGACGAGCTGGAGCTTCGTTTTCACGTAGGCGTGCCATTCCTTTTCGAGATTTTTCAGCGCGGCTTTGTCCTTCAAACCGAGATAACTCATGAAGGTTTTCAAAACCTCATCGCCGTTCAGCGTTCGGAGACTGCCGAATCCCTGCGGCTCGCGCTTCACGTCTTTTCCGTTCGCGAGCGCGAGGAAAAATTCCTGAAACTTCGGCCGGTAGCGTTTGTCGTTCATCAGAAAATGCACGAGCGACCAGCCCCAGGTGTAGTGCTCGTACATCTGGTCGGCGGAGAGCATCTCCTCGAGGCTCATCATCTTCCCGGCGTCGATCTCACCCTTCACCTCGGCGAGCCGCCCGTCCTGGATCAGACCGACGGTGAGCTTGCCCGCCTTCGGATCCCACGAGCTCGCGCCGTAGTACTCGGCGAGCGACTCGCCCGGGAAGTGTGGCATGTTGACGCCGGGGTTGAGCAGCTTCTGCAAGTAGTGATTCGCCTCGTGGAACATCACCTGCTCGGTGAGCTCGATGTCGAGACGGTTGTAGTAGATGTCGAGCTCGAGCGGCTTCACGAACCGGAAGTAGCCGCCCACCGAGGCAGGCATGCCGGTCACCTGGAGGAACGTCTCCTCGTCGCCATAGAAGCAGACGCGCAGCCGCCCGTCCTTCGGCTGCTTGATGTTCCACATCTTCGAGAACTCGCCGTAGTACGCCTCCATCGTGTCACGGAAGTCGGTGAAGACGTGGGGCGGGACGGTGTACTCGAAATCGAAGCGCTTGGTCGTGTCCTTGCGGTGGTTGCGCCACTCGGCGAGCGACTTGAGCTCCTCGATGTACTGCTTCCGTTCCTCGCGGCGCTTCGTCGTCGCGGCGCCCTTCGCGGCGTCGGCAACGGCCGCCTCCGCGTCGAGCAGCGCGTCCAGGATCAGCGCGTCGGGGATGCGCACATCCCCGTTCTTGAACTGGACGAGCAGCGCCCCCTGCTCGCGCTTCATCGGCATCCCTTCGAGGATGCGCCCGTCCTTGAGGCAGACGGTGTCGCGCGCAGCGGCGGCGGCCGGCAGCGCGACCAGCGCCACCGCCAGCAGCGCCGCGAACGCGCGACCGCGACTCACTTCAGGCTCTTCTGGTAGGCCACGTCGAGCGACTTCCAGTCGGCGTCGGTCCAAGTTCCGAACGATTGGGTGAACGCCTCCTGCAGGAACTTCTTCTCGCCGTCGTTGATCTTGGCGTGCGCAGCCTTGAAGGCGGCGTCCTCCTCCTCCTCGGTCTTCGGCTTCGCGCTCTTCGAGTTGCTCTCGATGTCGGCGCGTCGCTCGTCTTCACGCTGCTTCGCGAGCGGGGCGAGCGCCTGCATGTAGACCTTCAGCGCGTCCTTCGCCCGCCGGGGACCGGTGAGGAAGAAGCGCACTGCGGCGGCGCACTCGTCGCTCTTGTTCTCCTGCTTCCAGATCTCCTCGCCCTCGAGCTGGATCAGGTCGCGCAGCGGCGAGATCTTGCCGGAGTGGATCTGCTCGGCGATGTCGACGCGCTCCCAGGAGTCGTTGTAGAACTCGAGGCCCTTGCCCTTGGCGCGCGACTTCGAGAACGCCGTCTCGAGGCCGCTCTCGAGCCATCTCGGCATCACGTAGAGGAGCTCGCCCGACCGCTCGCGGAACCAGTGCTCGAAGACCGCGCGATTGACCTGGCCGCTCTCGCTCCAGCTCCATCCGATGCCGCGGTCGAGATCCTTGTAGGTGACGATCTCGCGACCGAAGCTCCAGCCCGACCCCTTCTGGTACATCGATCGCTCGTCGGAGCTCTTGCACACCCGGATGGTCGGCTCGCGGACGTACTCGCCTTCTCCGAGCCACGGGAACTGTGCGTCGAGGTAGTCGAGCACCGCGGTGGCGTCGGTGGCGTAGCTGCGCGCGAACTTCTCGTCAACGTCGTAGATGACGAAAACGCGGCCCATCCGCTTGGCGCTCCAGCCTTCGATGAGCCCCTGGGTCGCCTTGGTCTGCTCATGCTCCTGGCTGTCGAGCCGCTTCAGGGCGCGCTGCGACGGTGTCAGCTTGTCCCAACCACTGGTGCCGGCGTCGACGTCGATCACCGCCGTGCCGGTGCCGGTCGTCGCCGCCACGCCACCGGTGGCGGCGATCAGCCGGAACGAGCGCATCGTCGCGAGGACGTCCTTCTTGAGCTTGCCCCACGCCGATTCGACCAGCTCGAACTGCACCGCGAAGTCGGTGGCGGGCCCATCGAAGATCCAAGTGATGATCCGGCGCGGTCCGCCCCAGGTCCCGCGCTCGACCTTGATCTCGAGGCACTCGACCTTCACCCCTTCGACCTCGGTCTTCTCTTCCTTGTCGATGAAGTAGCCGCCCTCGTTGTAGGTCCGCTTGAGGAAGTCGCGGTAGTCCTTGTAGGGGTTGAGGGACAAGAGGTGCACGACCGAGGTCTCGGCGTCCGTCTTCTTCTTCACCTCGACGCGGTCGGCATTCACCGCCGCGTCCTGGAAGGCGATGACGTGCAGCTCGGGCTTGTGGTCGAAGGAGAAGCCGTTGGTCGGGTCGGTCTGGTAGTAGGCGCGATCGGAGAGCCAGCGCCCGACGATCCAGTCCTCGTCGGGCTTGAGCGGAATCTCGGAGAAGTCCTTCGGAGTCCGGATCTTGTAGCCGAGCTTGGAATCCTCGTGCATCGACTGCGCGCGCGTGGCCGGCGCCATGGCGAGCGAGACCCCCAAGACGACCACGAAGCTGAAGATCCGGGACATCGGATTCCTCCGGGCTGCCGCACTCCATTCGCACAGCGTTCGGTGGGGCGCACGGGTGCGAGTGGCGGCGGATTGTAGACCGAAGGAGCGGCAGTGCGAAAGGCGTGGAGCAGGCCCCCGGCAGCTCGCGCGTATTCTCGGCTCCGCGGATCACCGAGAACGGCAGGCGAACGCGAGGACCAGCGATGGGACGGCAGTGGCTGCTCAAGAAGCGCGAGATCAATGGCGCCAAGCGCGCGAAGGTCGCCACCAAGCTGGTCCGCGAGATCTCGGTGGCGGCGAAGAGCGGCACGCCCGATCCGGCGATGAATGCCCGCCTCGCGCTGGCGGTGGAAGCGGCGCGCAAGCAGTCGGTCTCGAACGAGACGATCGCGCGCGCGATCAAGAAGGGCGCAGGGCTGCTCGGCGACAAGGTCGACCTCGAGCTCATCTCCTTCGAGGGCTTTGCGCCGCACCAGGTTCCGCTGATCGTCGAGTGCTTCACCGACAACCGCAACCGCACCGTCCCTGAGATTCGCGTCCTCTTCCGCGGTGGACAGATGGGCGCCAAGGTCGGCTTCCTGTTCGACCACGTCGGGATCATCGAGGCGACCCACCCCGCCGCCGGCCTCGACCTCGAATCGGTGGCGATCGAAGCGGGCGCGCAGAACGTGGAGCCGCTCGAGCAGGTCGCGGACGGATCATCGGGCGGGCGTTTCTTCACCGACCGCACCGATCTCGACACCGTCACCAAGGCGCTGCGCGAGTCGGGGTGGTCGGTGAGCGCCGCCGAGCTCGGCTACGTCGCGAAGGAGCCGATCGACCTCCCGTCGGAACAACGGATCGAGGTCGAGGCATTCCTCGAGGCGATGGACGACCACGACGACGTGCACCGGATCTACACGGCGCTGAGGTAAGCGCGCGGGAAGCCATTCGCAGCGCGTCGCAGGTCCGAGCGGCCCTCGTGCCGACACCTGGAAGGCGTCCACGACGCGGGGTACTTTTGCCCCCCTTTTCTCGCGCCCTCCCGACGAACGCATGAGGTTCCGATGACCGAGTCGCTCATCCTCGCTCTCTACGTCTTCATGCTCGCGGCCTTCATGGGCTACGCGGTCATCTCGAAGGTGCCGGCGCTGCTCCACACGCCGCTCATGTCCTTCACCAACGCGGTCGCCGGCATCTCGCTGGTGGCGTCGCTGGTCGCGGCCGGTGGCAAGTACGGGACGCTCTCGACGGTGCTCGGCTTCGTCGCGGTCACCTGCGCCAGCATCAACGTGGTCGGCGGCTTCCTCATCACCGACCGCATGCTGCGCATGTTCCGCCGGAAGCCGGGAGCCAAGTGACGATGGCGCCGCTCCTCTTCGCGGAGGCCGTGCTCGGCGGCCGCGTCCAGCTCATCCACGTGGCCTACCTGGTCGCGTCGTTCTGCTTCGTGCTCGGCCTGGTGGGGCTCACCCATCCCGACCGCGCGCGCAGGGGCAACGTACTGGCCGCGATCGGGATGTTGATCGCCGTGGTCGGCACGCTCCTCCACCAGGACATCCTGCGCTTCGAGTGGATCGTCGGCGGCATCCTGCTCGGCTCGATCATCGGCGTGCCGATGGGCCTCAAGATCCCGATGACCAAGATGCCCGAGCGGATCGCCCTCTCGCATGCGTTCGGCGGCCTCGCGGTCGCGTTGGTCGGCGTCGTCGAGTACGTGCGCCATCACGGCTTCGTGGCGGATGGCGCGATCGACCAGCTCCACATGGGCGCCACCGGGTTCGAGGTGCTGCTCGGCGCCATCACCTTCACCGGGAGCTTGATGGCCTTCGGCAAGCTGCAGGGCGTGCTGCCCGGCAAGCCGCTCACCTTCCCCGCTCAGAACGCGGTCACGG